>CALIZI010000446.1 GCA_938028705.1 uncultured Saprospiraceae bacterium
TTATAAAAATATAGGCATGTTTAGATTTGCCGTAAAAGTAGTTGACACTTTTTCACGCAGAGAACGCAGAGTTCGCAGAGGGATGCTACATTAAATCTCCGCGAACTCTGCGTTCTCTGCGTGATTACTCAATTTGGAACGTTCACTACATTTCAAGAAAGTGTCAACCATATTTCTAAACATGCCAAAATATAGCCTTAAAATTTTTTCTTTTTTAAATAAAAAACATCATTTCCTGTGTTGTAAGTAATTGATTTACAGTTAATTGTGTTTTATTTTTCATATAAAAGCGAATAATTTTAACAAAATTTATTGACGGTAAATTAATTTGATAATCTGCACCTTTGTAATGTCGAATCAATTACACCACCCCAAACAGAACTTCAAAAAGACACCACATCAAAAAACAATCACGTACCTAAGTATAAGTTCTCATTACTATCGGAGCAGTGTATCTTCTTTCACTACTCTTTAGTTATCGGCAAATTATATGTCGAGAAACAACAGGAGTATAACAAAGAAAAACACTCACCACTGCACCGATTTTGCATTTAGTGATTTGTCTCTTAATCAGTTGACGACTAAAGTTTTCGATAGATTGAGCAATAAATCATAAATCAGCGATGTACGATATTTAGATACTCAATTCCCAACAAGAACTTTGAAAATAACTTAACATGTACACCCCTTGCCGTTTTAGGAAAAAACGATAACCCTAAAAAAATATTTAACGCTCAATAAAACACCCCAAAAACAAAACAACTTATTTTTTAATCATCAAAATTTTTAAAACGATGAAAACATTGAAAGTAAAATCATTTTTTTTCAGCCTCTTGTCTGTATTTGCTATTGCAGTATTGATTAGCTCATGCGAACAGGCAGCGACAGACACATTAGAAAATGTTCAAGGTATAGAAGATGCTACCGGCGGACTCGAAGACAGAGGGTACTTTTCCCTCAACAACTATGGCGATTCGCATATCTACTGGCCCTATGCCAACTCTAGCTATATCAATGGCTGGACAGGCACAAACAACTGGCGTGTCACCTGTGGTCCAAACTGTGGCTGGCATCATGGAGGCGACTACTATGCTGATGACTGGGCAAATGGTACTTGTGGTACAGATTTTAAAGCACCGATTTCGGGTAAAGTTATCTTTTCAGGTTATATCAATAATGGATACGGAAATCAAGTCGTTATCCAGTCAACAGATAACTACAACTTTGCCTTCCGTGTAGCACACTTACAAAGCCGTTCTGTGTGGAATGGTCAATGGGTCAATGCGGGACAAGTCATTGGTAAAGTCGGCACAACGGGTAACTCTACAGGATGTCACGGACACGTTGTATTATACAAAAATATCTATCAAAGATATGTCTCCTATCAATCGTGGCATACAGGATTATGGAGATTGCAACAAGGTTACGGCTTAGGCTCAAGCCAGTGGGGTGGACCCAACAAATTTGCTGCACCATATTACTTCGATGCCGGCAACAAATCTGCCAGAACATCAGGCGGTAAAACAGAAACTACTAAGCTAGACGACTTAGATGGTATTCCGAGTTGTGGAGAGGTACATGAGATTGAAACACACGCTGACGAGATGATTCGTCTCGAAAACAAGTAATTATTAATCAAGAAAAGGTTGTCCACAGAATCTGTGGGCAACCTAATTTTTAGCATCCAAAACAACTTATTTTTTTTAACATTTTAATTTTTTTTACGATGAAAACATTAAATTTAATCAGCACTCGATGGATGCTGATAATGGCATCTACCTTAATCGGATTTGCTGCCTTTTTTACCGCTTGCGAACAGCAGGAAGTTATTGATGATATCAATACCGAGATACTTACTGCCGAGATAGCAGCAAATTTAGAGCCTATCATCATTGTTGATTCCGATGATGCAGCAAGTGACATTGATTTGCGAGGCTATACTTTAGTAAAAGACGAACCCATGGAACTTAAAGGTTGGCAGAAAATCGCACAAGGACAAGCCGGAAAAGACATTAAGGTAGTTATTAAGCCCAATAAGGCTATAAATCTATACAGCGTTGGAACGGCACCGGGTTGGCGAAGCCAAACGACTCCAGTTGCTGCCAACCAAACTAAGACCGTAGAAAAATTGAAGAGTCAATTACAAGGTGCTGAAACTCGCTGGGATTTTTATACTTGGGCAAACAACTCTACTTGGACAAATGTCAAAGTATATGTAAAAACTCCCGGTGGCACAAATCCTCCTAGTGGCAATATCAACTTGGTTACGCCCGGTTCAACAGCCGAGACGGTAGCACTTTGGAACTATCTGCAGAGTGTACCCGGACAGAACAAGATACTGGCAGGTATATGGGATCATGGCAGAGAAGATACAGGTGAGAATGGTTACACAGATGTTCACAACCATACAGGCAAACATGCCGCTATCTTTAGCGATGATATGTGGTGCTGGCATCCTGACGGAAGCACAGAGTGTGATAAAGTTCAAAAGCGTGTAGTTAGGAACTCTATCAATCATGCTAAAAACGGAGGTATCGTCTCCATTACATGGCACTGGGGCAATCCTTTTCAACAGCAATTTAACGGTGAGAATGCTTGGATAACGACAAGCGGTTCACTGGCAAATTGGCAATGGGACCAAATGTTTACATCCGGTACTTGGGCAAACGATGTAATCAATAGAGATATTGACCGTCACGTAAATGATGTACTTAAAAAAATTAAGTATGATGACGGCACACCTATTCCGATTCTCTTCAGACCATTACATGAAATTGACGGAACTTGGTTTTGGTGGAGCAATCACGATGATCCTTCCAAAACCGTTGCTTTGTGGAATTACATTTATAACAGAGTTGTTCACCACCATGGTATGAAAAATTTAATTTGGATATGGACCAACAGTGAGATAGCTAAGACTGTAGAAGGATCTAAGCAGTTTTATCCCGGCGACAATAAAGTAGATATGTTGGCATCTGATGTATATGACATTGATTATAAAAATACCGGAAAACGACACTGGGGACTCCGCTCTTACAAAGAGTTTTATGATGTATTACAAGGTATTTCGCCCAACAAACCTAAAGCATTAGGTGAATGTGATGCACTTCCTAATCCAACTAAAATACAGAATGGTACAACTGAATTTGATGTCCCTTGGGTATATGCACTTCCATGGTGGTCTCCCGTAGATGGAAACGGAAAACGTTGCTATTACAAACCATGCAACCCAAGTGACTGGGTAAAGACCACTTATCAGCACAGTCTGTATCTCACGCTAGATGAACTGCCGAATGTATATAACAGATAAGAAAAAAATAAAACATGCTGATAAGAACTATGTCCATCCATTCAGTTGAATAAATATAACATAGTGTGTTTTAAATTTTCTCAAAAAAAACAGACAATTGTTGAATAAGAAGCAGCTAAGTTCGCTTGGCTGCTTTTTTTACAAAAAATTGTTAAGAATGATTTTTTTAATAAAAAAACAATTTAACGATGAAAACATATACAATTTATTCAAAAACAAATAATAAAATATTATGGTTAATAACCATTCTTCTACTTGTACTGTGCCAAAAAATATCCGCACAACACACCGAAAATTCTCACGACCATCAAGGCAAATGCGTCAGCGATGAAGATCGTGCAATAATAGACAAACAAATCAGTGAAAGCCGAGCCAGATTAAAAGCGCAAGGCAAGCTCAATCACCTCAAATCAAACACCGCAGTCAGCTTTAGTTGGCCCTTGAGTGTAAAAGAGGAACTGGAGTATAATAACTACTATTACATCTTAGGTCATGTAGATCAAGACTCCGGTTCGGGTAAAGAAGACTACAACTGCGGTAACAGGACTTATAATGGACACAAGGGAACTGACATCATGACATGGCCCTTTCCATGGTACATATACGATAATGACTACGTCGAGGTAGTTGCAGCTGCACCGGGAACTATACTCACAAAACGCAATGGAAACAGCGACCAAAACTGCTCTTGGACAGGCTCATGGAATGCCGTATATGTCGAACACGACGACGGCTCTATTGCGTGGTACGGTCATTTGAAGAAAAATTCCCTAACGGATAAGGACGAAGGCGACAGAGTGGCAAGAGGGGAATATCTGGGTTTGGTAGCCAGCTCCGGGCAGTCAACCAATCCGCATTTGCACTTTGAAGTCTATGACAAGAACAGCAAGTTAATAGATCCGTTTTCGGGCGATTGCAATGACCTCAATGACGACTCATGGTGGGCATCACAGAAAGACTATCGAGTACCTACACTCAATGCACTATTGACACATTCTGCAGAACCAGACCATAGGAAATGTAAATATCAGGAAAAACCTTACCTCTCCAATCAATTTTCTCCGGGTAAGACCGTATATGTAGGTGCTTATTTTAGTGATTATCTCTGGGGAGATGAGTCTAACTACAGAATGAAAAGGCCGGACGGCACGGTATGGGATAGCTGGACTTATACTTCTAATCTGGGAGCTCAAAGTAAGTTTCAACGTGTGTACCCAAAATACATCCCATACAATGAAGCACAGGGCATGTGGACAGTAGAAGTCGATTATAGAGGAAAAACCTTCTCCCATCGTTTTTACTACGGTTCAGGCTGTCCGCCCAAAAACTTAAAACCTTACGAAATCCTTCCTTTCGCTACCGAAAGCGGCCAGGACTTAGGAACGGCAAATTTACAAGACCAAAATACGACTATCAAACTTCAAAACAATGCATGGAAAGCTATAGAAGTTGATTACAACATTACTTCAAATACCGTCATATCTTTCGATTTTAAAAGCACCATAGGAGGAGAAATACATGGTCTAGGCTTTGCTAATAATACGACAGAATACAACAGAGACAAGACCTTCCGCCTGTATGGAACACAATCTTGGGGCGACGACAGTTTTTACGATTATCGTGGAGATAACGGTTACCAGCGCTTTGTGATTCCCGTCGGAGAATTTTATACAGGTCAATTCAAATACCTCTTTTTTCTGTGTGACAATGACGTACCACCGTACAGCAGCAACTCACACTTCTCAAACATCAAAATATTTGAAGACGGCAATCGTGACGGAATATGCGGTAGTGAAAGAGGTAGCGGATGTGCTACATTAGATTTTGATAATTATAATATCAATTCGTATGGTGGATCAGGACAAGATTACATAGGCACTGCAAGCGTAATCGACAACGGCTCCACCCTAAAGCTCAACAATAATGCATGGAAATCCATAGATGTCAACTATAATGTCACCCCCAAAACCGTCATGTCTTTTTATTTCAAAACCACCGCAGAACGCGAAATACACACCATAGGCTTTGATGACAATTCAGTCCTCAGCCCCAACGTATCTTTTAGGATAGCGGGTGAACAAAACTGGGGGATTGATAATTTTGACGTTTATGTTCGGGACGGCGCATATCAGAAATACGTCATTCCCGTAGGTCAGTTTTACACAGGATGGTTCAAACACCTCTTCTTTGGCAATGATAACGATGCATCGCCCCATGATGGTAATTCATATTTTTCTAAAATCAAAATTTATGAGGATGATAATAGTGGTGTGGACTGTTATGGCGCAGGTGGAAACAAGGAGGGTTTGAGCAACATTCCTGACATCCAACTCTATCCTAATCCGGCTACTAACATCATCAATGTCAAATATGAACTATCTGAAAACACCACAGCCAACATCATGGTATTTGATGCCTTCGGCAAATTGGTCAAAAATGTACCAAATGTCGAATTATTAGCTGGTAACCAAACGCTTGATATGAATGTATCTGACCTCTCGGCAGGGATGTACTTTTACACTTTACAAGCTAGTGAGTGGAAAGCTACTAAGAAGTTTATTATTGTAAAATAAACTTTGTCTAAAAATATTTTTTAGCTCTTTTGAAAAAATAGATAGTGGATTGATAACAGGCGGTCGAGTATATCTCGGCTGCCTTTTTCTTGAAATGTATTTTTAATGAAAAAACATTAAACACAATCTAATTTCAAATAAAATACCGAAAAATACATAACACCAAAAAGGTGTATTCAATCCCCGAAAGAACTGAAAAACAACTTATTTTTTAACGATATTAATTTTTCAACAATGAAAACATTAAAAATAATTATTATAATAAATTATTGCATAACATTTATTTTATTTGTAGGCAATTTATCTGCACAAAACACCAGTTTAAAATTTTACGATGTACAAACCGGATTATCTATTGTACCGGAAGAAGTCAAATTGTATGATGCAAACTCGCAGGAATTGAAAAGCAGTTTTAAGAAGAAAAGCTTAGTACGAGGAGAGGCTATCGAATTGGATTTAAAAAAAGGCAATTATAATATCGCCATTTCCAAATCGGGTTACAAGACTATGGATGTTGATTTTGCTGCAAGTGAAGGCAAAAAAATCAATAGAAAAATGATGCTCTCTCCCCAAAAATTACCGAAAGAAGTCACAGCCGAATATTTACGTTCTCTACACCGCCCTGACCGAACGATAATCACCGGCTATGTAGCAGATGATAAAGGGATGCCTGTGGTCGATGCACTTTTGCAATCGGACGACGGCGCAACTGCCCGAACAGACAAAAAAGGCTATTTCCAACTATCATTGAGTTACGATAAAGATGAGTTTTATGATGTACAACTCAAAGCCTTCAATATTACAAAACCCGGCTTCAAAACCGAACGCAGAGAACAAGTAGAGGTCATACCCAACGGTGATGCTTTATATCGCATACAGTTGGAGCGTGGCAGTGGCGAGATTGTAAATCAAATGAGTGATTTTATCATCGAAAATGGCGAAATCATGGGACGTTTTGAAGATCAACTGCCTGCACTTGAAGATTCATTTGAGCCTATGCAAAAAAACGGAAACCACAAATCCGCTTCACAATGTGTACCGCAATTTATTACTGTCGGATATTTAAATGAGACCAATCACAAGGTTTATTGTTGTCCGTTTTCAGAGAATCCTATTGCTTGTGAGAATGAAGTGACACTTGAATTCGAGGAATATGTCAAACGTGTACTCAAGAATGAGTGGTTGTCCGGTTGGAGCAACCTCAACAATATTGGCGAAGCTTACAAAGCAGCCGCTGTTGCCGTACGCACCTTCGGAGCTTATCGTGTACTTGTTAGCCCCAGAGGTGGTCACGATATAACGGACTCTCCCTGCGATCAGGTATATACTCCGGGTACTACATCTTGGTCAATCAGCGCAGTAGAAGCTACTAAAGGCTCGATATTGAAAGTTAATGGTAATATTTTAAAAGCCGAGTATTCATCAGAAAACAATAACCGCGGTGGTTTCCATTGTGTAGATGGCTCCGTTTCAAGTGCAGGTTGTGGCAACGGATTTTTTAGAGATGGTGTATCCGGAAATTGCATCAGCGATCCGCTCGGAACAGGTAAAATACAGTTTGGGCATGGTAGAAACATGAGTCAGTTTGGTGGTGCGCGTTGGGCATCCGGTTTGGCACTTGGCGATTGGTGTGTTGGTGATGAATATAGTGGTCCTCCTCACCACCGTGGCACCAAAAACTGGGAACAAATCATCGCTCTGTACTACCCTTCGCACGACTTGGTGCGTTGCGACCCCATTACAGGCAGCGAAAATGAGAATTGCTCAAAACTGAATTTCAACAGTTATACCGTTAGCGGATACGGATACGGCATCAACAATACCTTTCAGGATGAAGGAACTGCTCACAAGCGCGATGGCGGCAATACACTTGAAATAAAAAATAATGCTTGGAAGAAAATAGTAGTCAACTATAATGTCACTCCAAATACTATACTGTCTTTCGATTTTAAAAGTACAAAAAAAGGAGAAATACACGGTATAGGCTTCGATGATGATATGAACATTGAGCAACTGAAAACCTTCCGCGTACACGGCACTCAACATTGGTGGGGCATGGATGATTACGACAGATACAGAGGCAATGGCGCATACCAAAAATTTACCATTCCCGTAGGGCGGTTTTATACCGGACAATTCAGGTATTTATTCTTTGTTGCCGATCACGATAGCGCACCCGAAAATGGCGATGCGTTCTTCTCCAACGTAGAGATATTTGAAGATACCAACGGCGACAGACAATGTAACGGAACAATCGAACCACCAACAGGAAGCACTTGCGAAATATTGAACAACAGTACATTTAATTCAAATGCAAATGACTGGCAAAAGTGGAGATGTTCAACTTCTGTCTCCAATGGCACTTTAAATATTACCAATATAATAGGAGGTACGACAGTATGGAATGCCGGATTTAAACAAAATAATATCTCGCTCGAACAAGGAAAAAAATACACCCTTTCCATGAATGCAAGAGCAGATAACAACCGCTCAGTCACGCTAAGAGTTGTCTTGGACGGAAGTCCATGGACAAACTACATTCAAAAGACGATTAATCTTAATGCTGGAAGTATGCAAAACCATACTTTTGACTTTACAGTAAATACAGCAAGTACCCAAAAAGCTAAAGTAGAGTTAATGCTCGGTGGCAACAGCACCAATGTTCGTGTCGATGACATCAGCCTCAAGACGGCTTGCAGCAACAAAGAAGAAGTCAGCCTTACACCCGACATCCAACTCTACCCCAATCCGGCAACTCACACCATTAACGTAGAATACGAACTACCCGAAAATACTTTGGCAAATATCACTGTCTTTGATGCCTTTGGCAAATTGGTCAAAAACATACCGAATGTCGAATTATTAGCAGGTGAACAAACACTCAATATGAATGTAGCTGACCTCTCGGCAGGGATGTACTTTTACACTTTACAAGCCAGTGAGTGGAAAGCTACTAAGAAGTTTGTTATTGTAAAATAAACGATAATTATTCTGTTTAAAATACAGTTTCGATTCTGATATATCCGATGTCCACAGTACGATGAAAACAATTTTTTTAATCAATTTTTTTTAAGATGAAAACATTAAAAAGTATTTTATTTGGACTGACGGCTACTTTGCTTGTTGTCAGCATAATGACTTCCTGTGAGCAGGAGGCATTAAAAAACTTGGCTGGTGAAGATGCCGATCTCCACCTTGAAACAGGACACACCTGTTCCGAATGTAGTATGCCTTTTGCCGGACAAAAACCCGACGAAATCGTAGATGTACTCATACAGTATAGTGAAACTGGCGAACCTGTCACTGAAAAAGCAGCGCGATATGGAAATACAATAGTGTATGAAGGTGACGTGATACTCACTGAAAATTACACCAATGAAATTGCTTTAAGAGGAAATATCATTTCAGATTTTTCGAGAAAGTGGCCCAATAGTACCATGCCCTACGTTTGGGGAGGTGGACTTACGCAAGCAAAGAAAAATGAAATTTTGAATGCTATTGCAAATGTCAATGCAACAACAAACCTATGTCTGGTTGAACGTACTAATGAAACACAGTACGTTAAATTTGAAAACACAAGAAATTCTTGTCATGTATTGGTTATCGGAAATACCGGTGCAGCTAACCAAGTTATCAATATCGGCAATAATTGTGGCAGACATGCAATTATTCATGAAATACTGCACAAAGCCGGTTTTTATCACGAACAGACTCGCTCGGATAGAGACAACTTTATAACAGTAAATTGGGATAATTTAGATGGACCGGGTTGGGAATATCAATTTACAGCCCAAGGGGGCGAGACAGCTTCCGGTGCTTATGATTTTGCCTCCATCATGCACTATCCTCAATATCACCCTGATGTAACTATTGATGATAGCCAACCTATATTTTTTATCAAGGATCCCAGTTCATTGCCTGCGGGTATGACCGCCAATCAAATCGGAATACTTCCCGATATGAGTGCTACTGATATTGCTGCAGTCAATGCATTGTATCCTGTTGATTGTGGTGGTGGTAGCAGTGGCTCAACAAGATACGAAGCCGAAAATGCTACGCTCATAGGTGTATTTGAAGGCAGAACGGTTAGTGGCTATTCCGGTACAGGACATGTACAGGCTAATACCTTTGATAATTCGGGAGATAAAATCAAATTCACTGTCAATGTACCCACATCAGGCAGTTATCCACTTGCGATTCGTTATTATAATCAAGGCAATGGTAAAAAATATCAAAACATCTCTATCAATGGTGCTAGTAATAACTACACCCTTTTCCCTGCGGCATCATCATGGTCAACTTTGGATTATGGTAATGTTAGTCTAAATGCAGGTAATAATACCATTGAGATTAAGAAAAGTTGGGGCTGGACAAATATTGATTACATTGAAATTGATGCAGGTGGCGGTAGCTCTACAGTCCAAAAACTTGAAGCCGAAAATGCTACTCTGACAGGTGTATCCACAGGCACATCTGTTGGTGGCTACTCCGGTGCAGGACATGTACTGGCTAGTACATTTAAAGATTCGGGAGATAGAATTCGATTTAATGTCAATGTGTCCACATCAGGCAGTTATCCGCTCGTGATTCGCTACTACAATCAAGGCAACGGTAAAAAATATCAGCATATTTCCATTAATGGTGGCAGCAACAAATACACCCTTTTCCCTGCGGCATCATCATGGTCAAATTTGAATTATGGTAATATTAATCTCAATGCAGGTAATAATACTATTGACATCAAAAAAAGCTGGGGTTGGACAAATGTAGATTATATTCAAATTGGTGGATAGGAAGTTTATCATTGTAATATGAATATAACTAAATATTTTTGAACTCCATTGAAAAAGTAGTGGATTGATAAAGGGTAGTCGGGTATATCTCGGCTGCCTTTTTTTATTAAAAATATATTTTAAAATTAGATTAAATTCAAAAATCAAATCATCGACCATCAATCACAAATAGCTGATTACCAAATTATTACAAATTAAATCGCTATCAAAAGCGGTTATTTCAATAAAAATTCTTGACGATAAATTAATCAAAAACATTGCATCTTTGAACTATCAAATTGATTCTGATACATCCGGTATCTACAGAACGATGAAAACTTTTTTTTAACCACTTTAAATTTTTTAACGATGAAACATTTACTAAACATGTTGTCCTTTGCGATTGCTTTTTTGTGTTTACACCAAAGCAATATTTATGCAAAAGGCGCACCATTTACCAATCCCGAAACAAATCAACCACACAAATTTGTCGCTGCCAACTATACCGATTTAGGTGTGAATTTTGAAGGACAAATGACCAGCAGCGAATCTACCTTGCGCTCAAGAGCGGGTGCTGAATTGAACCGCCTTAGAGATGCAGGTATCACCAATGTAAGAGTTTGGCCCTTTCTCCATCATGGCGATAATTTAACCAGAATGGCAAACAGAGTAGCTTGGTTGGCTGATGAAGCTGCACGAAGAGATATGACTATCACAGTTGATTTATTCGATAGTTCCGGCAACAATACTTATGCAAATATTAAAGCAAACGAATCAAAAATTGATAGTAGAATCAGCGGTATCATTCGCCCTAATGCCAATAAGCGTAATATTTACTGGTCATTGGGCAATGAAATCGGCGGTCATGAAAACCCTCTGGCATTTGCTACATTTTATGAGCAAAAGGTAGCTGCAATGAGAGATGCAGGTGCTATGCACATTAGTTTTCACCCTGTACCGGGTTCACTTGAGCATCGTTGGGGGAGCAATAATGATACTGAAAAAGCAGCAAGAAGGTGCATAAAAGTTTCCGACGATGTATCTCCACACTTTTACGCTGTCGGTTCCGTAAGCAATGAAAGCTCTGCAAACTGGACTGAATTTAACTCACTCCAACAGTATATCAACATCGCCCACGAACTCTGCAAACCAACTATTATAGGTGAGTTTGGTATCACAGGTAACTGTGGAGAGAACTATTCACAACGCACAGATAATAATGTCAAAGGTTGGTTAAATTATTTTGATAATACACTCAAAGTAGATCAGGTCTCTTTTTGGCAATTTATGAAAAATACACTTGGACATCTTGACGATCAGTGCTTCGCCAGTGTATCAGGCAGTTGTATTGGAAACGGAACACATCAAGATGCCATGTCAGGCTATCTCAACGATAGACCTGCCAATCCGGGAAATTGTAATACTCCACCGCCGCCTCCTGTCAGCGGTTCATGCGATGCCTTAAATTTCAACTCCTACAGTGTCGTCAGACACGATACAGGACAAGACCGTGGCTCGTCCACCAAACGCGATAACGGTGCTACCCTTGAAATTAAAAACAACGCTTGGAAAGCTATCGAAGTCAACTACAACATTACATCGAATACAGTTATATCTTTTGATTTCAAAAGTACCATAGAAGGTGAAATTCACGGTATTCTTTTTGACAACAATACGACACTTAATCATAGTGGCGATGCTGATCATAAAAGAGCATTTCGCGTACATGGAGCACAAGATTGGGGCAAAAGCAACTATAATACTTATAGTGGCAACAGTTCTTACCAATCATTTACGATTCCCGTAGGGCAATTTTATACCGGACAATTCAAATACTTAGTATTTATAGGTGACCACGATGCTTCACCTCAAAATGCCAACGGATTTTTCTCTAATCTCAAAATTTATGAAAGAGGACAATGTGACAATTCGGGAAGTACTTGCGAAGTTTTAAGTAACAATAAATTTAATTCAAACACAAGTGGCTGGCAAAACTGGGGTTGTTCAACTTCTGTTTCCAATGGCATTGCAAATATTACAAATATTACAACAGGTACTAACGTATGGAATGTTGGATTTAGACAAAACAACGTATCTCTCCAACAAGGTAAAACATATACCCTATCTGTACGTGCAAAAGCAGACAACAACCGTTCAATTATACTAAAAGCCATGTTGGACCAGTCTCCATGGGCGACTTATACACACCATACCATCAACCTCAGCCGAACCATGAAAACCTATACTTTTAACTTTACAATGAATCAAGCAAGTACTAATAAAGTTAAGGTAGAATTATTGCTCGGTAGTAGCAACACCAATGTACGAGTTGATTATGTAAGTCTCACCACGGCTTGCAACAACAAAGAAGAGTTAAGCCTTGCACCGGATATTCAACTCTACCCAAACCCGGCAACTAGTGTCATCAATGTTCAATACGAATTACCGCAAAACACTTCGGTAAACATTACGGTTTTTGATGCCTTTGGCAAATTGGTGAAAAACGTAAGCAATGTCGAATTATTAGCAGGTGAGCAAACACTGGACATGGATGTATCCAACCTCTCGGCAGGGATGTACTTTTACACTTTACAAGCCAGTGAGTGGAAAGCTACTAAGAAGTTTATTATTGTAAAATAAGCAATTAGTCTTTAACTCTATTGAAAAAACAAATTGTGGATTGGTAAAAAGGTGGTCGGGGTATCTCGGCTGCCTTTTTTGTGATACTGCTATTGGTATTGCAAAGACAAGATTTTGCTTTAAGAGTTAAAAGCAGTATTTCGGGTATTCAAACTAAGGGTTCAGGCTTTTTGCGAATCATTAATCAAAATTTCTTTACATATTTGGGTAGATATTCTATAAAATTTACAAGAATTAATTGTGTGAAGAAAACTACCTGTGTAATTGGATTTTAAAATTCAAAAGACATGTTTTCTCAAACACAATTTCTCATTCCTATTGTTCTATTAGCGGCGCTCTATCCTTGGAGCGCTTTTTTTTGTCTCCACCTTTCCCTCCAATGACAATCACAATTTCTCCCTTCACTTTTTTATCGGCATAATAGGCTGACAAATCCTTCAAAGTACCCCGTCGTATCTCCTCATGCAGTTTGGTCAATTCACGACACACCACAGCCTGTCGGTCATCCCCGCAATGCTCCACCAATTGCGTCAAACACTTCCCTACTCTATGCGGCGATTCGTACAAAGCAAAAGTACAATCCAATGTAGCCAGATATTGCAAGCGCGTTTGACGACCTTTTTTATGCGGCAAAAAGCCTTCAAAATAAAACCTGTCGCAAGGCAAACCTGATACCACCAATGCAGGTACAACAGCCGTTGCACCGGGCAGACATTCTACCTCTATATCCGCTTGTACACAAGCACGAACCAACAAAAAGCCCGGGTCCGAAATGCCCGGCGTACCTGCGTCCGAAATCAATGCGATAGTCGTTCCCGCTTTAAGTTCATTCACAAGACGTGGCGTAGTTGCATGTTCATTATGTGCATGATGCGAGCGTAGTGGCGTACCAATCTCGTACCTGTCCAGCAGCTTCTTCGATGTCCGCGTATCCTCCGCCAATATCAAATCTACCTCCTTCAATATACGCAAAGCCCGCAAAGTAATATCTTCCAAATTACCAATAGGAGTAGGAACAAGATAGAGCATGAAAGGAGAGGAATGTAAAATGTAAAATAATAAATGTAAAATGTAAAAATGGCGATAGGACGTGAAATATTTTATTTATAAAAAATAATAATTTTTATTTCGTTAATAATCAAATTTTTATAAAGAAATATTTAAATAATAAAAAGAAAAGAATCCGCGAAATCTGTCTAAATCCGCATTCCATTCTCCGCATTAATTTCGTTCACCGTTCACCGTCAGCCGTTCACCGTAATCGTATATCGGTAAGATTCCATGATAGTATTAGCGAGTAATTTTTTGCAAGCTGTTTCTACTTTCTCCCTCGCGTTCGCTTCCGAATCTGCGGCAAAAGTCATCCGAATATGCTTACCGATACGTACATCCTGCACCCCTTCAAGGTCAATATTTTTCATATTATTTGCCACTGTCTTCCCTTGCGGGTCCAGCAATTCTTTGAGCGGCATAATGTCTATTTCAGCTATATAATTCATGGTTTGATTGTTTCATTGTTTTATGGCTTCAGTGATTTATTGATTGCCCGATTCACGATTCAACTATCTATGCAGCATTTTTTATACTTTTTGCCTGAGCCGCAGTAACACGGATCATTTCTGCCGATTTTCTTTGGTTTTGAATTGGCGGCTTTACCGAAATAACGGTTAAAGTGTTTCTTCCAGTCACCTCTGCTTTTCCTTTGTTCATACCATGTATCGGGATAGTCAGGAAATTCTTTTTCTCCGGTCTCTAGCTCTTCAAGTGCGTATTTAAATTCAATCAACCTTGAATCGGCAAGCGGGTCTTCACCAATTTCCGCTTTTATTTCATCATCAGCAATGAGTTTTTTAATGATAGGAATTGCCTCTTTGATTTGAAGAATACTTGCCGTAGAAACAAAAGAATCTACCCAATAAGTGTCGGGTTTTAAAAATGCCAAAATCCGGTTTTTATACTTATCCAGATCAGCAAAGCACAGAGCATCTATCAGATATAAAAAAGGTGTTTTTTTATTCCTTTTTATGTAATCTTCCAAAGCACTGATGAATATACTCACTACCTCGTCTCCGTATTTTTCACACAATGCTCCTGTAAGATAACTCACCTGTTCGTACATGGCATCTTCATCGGCATCTATCTCAAAAAGTCCTGCGATAGGCTCTACATATCGCATATCCAAGTGATTTTCAGCGACTATCGCATACCAAAGTCCGGCATCTGACCATTCGCCGGATGCTTCGTCATACAACACATCCTCATTAAAATAGTTTTTAATATGAAAAACTATTTTCTCAACAATACGCTCATCAGCCGGATGATTGTACAAAAACTCAATCGCATCCACAGGATACTCATTACGTATATCCTCTATCTGAGCAAAAGCTTCATCCAGCGAAGCGGGTTTGGGCATACTACGTTTCTTAGTCATTTTCCAAAGAAATAAGGATACATTAAAATAGCGGCAAACAGCGTAATCAGCGTAATCAGCACCGAAGCCATACGCACCGAAAAACGAATATTATTAGCAAAGATACGAATATCATCTGCATGATTGGGATGTTGCGGGATGATTTCCGTTTCCAGTTTTTCTTTATTAAACAAATGACTTGGACTGAGTTCGAGTGGCACATTATTTTTCCGTAATTTCCGATAGATTTTTATCACCTTCAATCGAAAATAAATATTGAGTAATAACATACCAACAAAAGCCACAATAACCAATGTTAATAAGGTGTTTGTCATAGTTTTTGAGTTGTGAGTAGCGAGTTACGAGTAGCGAGTGTCGAGGTATCACAATTACATACACAACTCGTTACTCGGCACTCGCTACTTGTTTACCCTTGCACATATACAATATATTTTTCATCAAAAACGGGTCTGTCAAAATAATCCTGTATGGGATAGATTTCGGTATATTCGTGTCGCGGCAATAGCTTGATTTCTGTCTGAATATTACCACCTTTGAGTGCAATAAGTCCATTGGGCAAAGCATTGATTTGCTGATTTTTGAGCAATGGACGCGCCCAATGTAATAATTTATCCAGAGATGCCACAGCCCGACTGACCACAAAATCAGCTTTATCTTTGCAATCTTCGGCACGCAGATGTTTGACCTGTACATTTTCGAGCTTGATGGCTTCGCTTACCGCTTCCACCACGCGCAATTTTTTACGTGTACCGTCAATCAAAATAAATTCGACATCGGGAAATAAAATAGCCAGAGGAATACCCGGAAATCCGCCACCTGTACCCAAGTCTATCACCGATGACTGTGCTTTAAATGTCACTATTTTTGCGATAGACAAAGCATGTAATACATGACGTTCATACAGATTGTCAATATCCTTGCGGGAAATGACGTTGATTTGTGCATTCCACTCTGCGTAGAGATTTCCCAATTGGTCAAACTGCCGGACTTGATGTTCGGTAAGTGTTGGGAAATAAGTGCGAATCAACTCCATACGCCGTAAAGGTAAGGAATTTTGTAAAAGGACAGAAATCAGACTATACTGTTTTATGGTTTTATTGGGCATGTTTAATTTTCGCGCAAAAGTAGTTGACACTTTTTTATTCCATTTTAAAATGAAAAACAATATTTAGAAATCCGTTTGCTAAACTTGAAAAGTTTAGCAAACGGGATACATTATTTTTTGTTTATCTAAAGTGTCAACCGCTTTTCTAAACATGCCTTTTATTGCTATTTAAAATATTATTTTTGCTAATAAAAACATTTTATAATATTTTAAAAATAACCATAAACCGACCTAAAAAAACAAAACACTCAAAAGTCAACGTCATTCCGCACTTAATGTTGAATGACGTTGACTTTTGAGTGTTTTTGAGATTTAGAATTTGTTTTTTGATTTTTGTTTTCTTATCTTCTTGATTTTCTCCCAAAAATCTGCAAAATTGTGTCGTTAGGCATCGAAATAACGTCTAAAACGAGTTAAAACTAGTGGGTTTGGTACTATCAGTTCATCAGGTTTTGTATATTTCGCCACACATCACACATAAAACTATTCGCTAATGCACCAATTCAACTTTAGTCACCGAACATGAGTGAAAACAAAAATTTTATCCGAAAAATTATGATACGTCTGCCGATTATATTGCTGATTGGAGCATTGCTCTATTTCGTACCTCAGTACATGGAACCGAAAGCTGAAAAAGTTCCCGAAGAAGACCCTGACGAAGCAGCAAGACTGGAACAGATTTGGGTGGATTCTGTCTATAATGTACTGACGGAAGACGAGCGTATCGGACAAACTTTCATGGTACGCGCACACTCAGACAAAACGCCCGAGTATGAGCAAAAAGTCATGGCTTTGGTCAAGGATTATCACCTTGGCGGACTGTGTTTTTTTCAAGGCACGCCGCGCAAACAAGCCGAATTGCTCAACGGTTATCAAGCCAATGCACGCTTGCCGCTCATGGTGGCAATGGATGCGGAGTGGGGACTTGGGATGCGCTTCAAAGCTGCCGGAATCAGCTTTCCGCGTCAGTTGGCACTCGGCGCAATTTCCGATAACCGACTGATATACGATATGGGCGCAGAGGTGGCGCGACAGTGTAAAAGACTGGGTGTTCACGTCAATTTCGCGCCCGTAGTGGACATCAATAATAATCCTGACAATCCGGTTATCAATGACCGTTCTTTTGGTGAAGACCGCTATAATGTTACTGCAAAAAGCTATATGTATGCTATGGGTATGCAGGACAATGGCATCATGGCTTGCGCCAAACATTTTCCCGGACATGGCGATACCGATGTGGATTCTCATTTGGATTTGCCCGTCATTCCGCATGGCTTGAATCGCTTGGATAGTGTCGAAATGTATCCATTTAAGGTCTTGGCACAACAGGGGCTACAAAGTGTGATGATGGCGCATCTTTCCATTCCTGCCCTTGACGATACGCCTAATGTTCCCTCTTCGCTTTCTCCGAAAATTACGACAGGTTTGTTGAAGGAAAAAATCGGTTATGAAGGATTGATTTTTACAGACGGACTTGGCATGAAAGGGGTAAGAAAATATTACGAACCCGGTGAGATTGAAGTCAGTGCATTAGCAGCCGGAAATGACATACTCCTTCTGCCGCCCGATGTACCCGCCGCTTATTCTGCCATCAAAAAAGCCCTGACCGAAGGACGGCTGTCTTGGGCAGATATGGAAGTACGGGTCAAGAAAATTTTAGGAGCCAAATATCGCTTGGGGCTTACCGATTTTACACCGATTTCACTGACCAATATTGAAAATGAACTCAACTCGCCACAGGCATTAATTTTAAAAGAAAGACTCATACAACATTCGCTGACCACAGTACGCAATAATGACAATATTTTACCCATTAAAAATACGAAAAATATTGCTACACTCGCTATTGGCGAAACTACGAAAACCGCCTTTCAGAAATCACTCGACCAATACGGCACATTTACCCATTTGAATCAAAGTAAAAATATATCGGCAGCACAATCCAAGTCATTATTGAGCCAACTCAAAAATAAAGATTTGGTCATTGTGAGTTTGCATGATATGAGCAAATATTCCAAAAAAGAATTTGGCATACCGCTCGCTGTACGTGGTTTTTTAGAAAAATTAAATATTCAAAATAAAGTCGTTTTAACTGTATTTGGTAGTCCGTATAGTTTACGATATTTTGATAATTTTAATAATATTTTACTTGCCTATCGGGAAGATAATATGGTGCAGGATGTAGCGGCACAAGCTATTTTTGGCGCGATTGGTACTAATGGAAAACTACCCGTAACTGCCACACCTTCAAGTGCTTATGGTATGGGTGTGCCTACGCAAGATTTGTTGCGCCTACAACGCAGTTTGCCCGAAGCCGTAGGAGTGAATGGTCAAATGTTGGAGTATGGTGTTGATTCTATTGCCAATTATGCCATTGAAATCGGTGCTACGCCGGGCTGCGTAGTATTGGTGGCGAAAGACCGGAAAATTATTTTCAATAAAGCCTACGGACATCATACCAAAACTAAAAAACGCCCCATGCGTACCGATGATATTTTCGACCTTGCATCAGTGACTAAGGTAGCAGCGACCACACTTTCGATGATGAAACTTTATGAAGAAGGTAAGATAGATATTCATAATACGATGGGAACATATATGCCCGAATTGCGCGGAACCAACAAACAGGATTTGGTCATTAAAGATGTACTCGCACACCGCGCCCGTCTCTTCCCGTGGATTCCTTTTTATGAAGAAACATTGACCAAGAAAAAAAGGCTCAAAAACAGTATTTATCAAGGTAAAAAATCGAATAAATACAGCGTACAGGTAGCGAATAATATTTATATGAATAAAAATCATGTTGATACGGTATGGAAGCGCATTTATGAATCGGAATTGAGGGATAGAACGGAGTATAAATACAGTGATTTGGGAATGATTTTGTTTAGTAAAATGATAAATCAGGTCTCCGGTCAGCCTTTGAATGTATATGCCGACAGGGAGTTTTACACGCCACTCGGACTAGAGACCACGACCTTTTTACCACTCGAAAAGCATAAAAAAAGTAATATCGTTCCCAGTGAAATTGACAATTATTTTCGTGGTCAGACCATACAAGGACATGTGCATGATATGGGGGCAGCGATGCTCGGCGGCGTAAGTGGTCATGCCGGATTATTTGGTAGTTCGGAGGATTTGGCGGTCATTTTTCAGATGTTGCTTAATGGTGGTTATTATGGCGGCAAACAGTATTTGCAAAGCAGTACGGTTGATTTATTTACCAATCGACACCCGAATGCTACACGACGCGGCTTGGGATTTGATATGAAACAAACCGACCAACGCGAGACAGCTAATATAGCCAAATCCGCCCCTGCCAATACTTTCGGGCATTTGGGCTTTACGGGCATCAGCGCATGGGCAGACAAGGATAATCAACTGATTTATATATTTTTATCTAATCGAACTTATCCTACTATGAATAATTTTAAATTGGGTAAAGAAGACATCCGACCGCGTATTCAGCAGAAGATTTATGATGCTTTGGGCAGGTAATAGAAATACTAAAGGAGCGTCTCCGGCTATACCGGAAACGCTCTAAACCATCTTATTTTATCAAATTCATCTTCTCTGTTTTTATATAATTACCTGTCTGAATAGTGTAATAATAGATACCCGACGGATACGCCCTTGCATCAAACAGCACCTGACGAACACCCGCTACACTTTGCTCATCGCGCAGCAGCGTCACCACTTTCCGACCATGTAAATCGGATACATACAAGGTGACACGCGCAGGTTTTTCTAAGGTGTATTTGATAGTGCTTTGTGCGCTAAATGGATTGGGGAAACTTCTTAGGTTGACTTTGTTATCTTCAGTATCGGTTACGGAAACTACTACACAAGATTCAAGTGGACAATTTTCATCATTCGTTATTAGCACATTATCGCTTACAGCATTTGCCATACCGCTTGGATTGTTGGTAGGATGTTGCGGACCCGAAGCATCTCCCCATTCTGTATTACAGGCATTCACTATCATATCACCTGCATTATTGATTCCATAAGTGGAATTATCCTTTATCACGTTATCCGACAGGCAGGGCTGACCATCATCTATATATATTCCGGTTGCATTGTTTTGTATGGTACAGTAGCCGATATCTGGGCTTGCACCACGTATATCTATGCCTGTTTGGGAGTTTTGAATCAGTGTATTCCCTATATCTAATCCGGTTGACTCAATTCTGAGTGCGGCATCAAAGTAAGACCCCGTACTGATGCCCAAATCTTCTACTAGGGCATTAAACAAAGTAGAACCGGTACTTGTATTTTTAAAATAAAGGGAGCCGCCTCCGATAGTATTCTCGCTATAAAAACGAACTTTGTCGGTAGCTATTCCATTGGCGATTAGTGTACCTTCCACTACCAAATCTCTAGATGGTTCGGGAAAATTAACATCAACTCCACGCTTTATAGTGAGTGTTGTATTTGCAGGTACTTTTATATCTTCTGATAGTTCATAATAAAAGCCGGAAGGATCTGCGTCAGGCCACGTAGCATCTGCTATCATAGTGCCTTTAATTTCAATATCAGTCAGACTATTGTTATTGGCAAAACCCGAAACACCGTTGGGATGCGCGCGAATATCACCCTGCGTATTGCCCATAAAAGTAGTATTGGATACTGCCACGTCAGTTGCTTCAATTCTAAATGCAACATCAAAATAAGACGTGGTACTGCTGCCTAAATTCTCCACCAAAGCATGAGACACAGAAGAGTTGGTACTTGTATTTTTAAAATAGACGGAGCCACCCCCAACATTCTCGCCATAAAAGCGAATATTATCTGTAGATGTTCCATTGGCAATTAATGTACCTTCAACTGTCAAATCTCTACTTGGTTCGGGAAAATTAATATCAACTCCGGGGTCTATGGTGAGTGTTATATTTTGTGGTATTGCTATATCTTGTATCAATTCATAATAAAATCCACCTGCATCTGCGTTGGGCCACGTAGCATCTGCTATCATAGTGCCTGTAATTTCAATATCAGTCAGATTATTATTATTGGCAAAACCCGACACACCGTTGGGATGCGCCCGAACATCACCCTGTGTATTCCCCGTAAAAGTAGTGTTGGATATTGCCACGTCAGTTGCTTCAATTCTAAATGCAATATCAAAATAAGAGGTGGTACTGCTACCTAAATTCTCCACCAAAGCATGAGACACGGAAGAGTTGGTACTTACATTTTTAAAATAGACGGAACCGCCTCCTGTATTCTCGCCATAAAAGCGAATGTTATCCGCAGGTGTTCCATTGGCAATTAACGTACCTTCCACTACCAAATCTCTACTTGGTGCAGGAAAATTAATATCAACTCCGGATTCTATCGTAAGTATTGCACCTTCCGGTATTTTTATATCTTCTGCCAATTCATAATAAAATCCACCGACATCTGCGTCGGGCCAAACAGCATTTGCAACCATAGTTCCCTTAATTTCAATATCCGTCAGGCTATTTGTATTATCAAAACCTATCACACCGTTGGGATGCGCCCTAATATCACCTTGTGTATTACCTGTAAAAGTGGTATTAGATACTTTTACGGTAGTTGCCTCTATTCTAAATGCAACATCAAAATAAGAACCGGTACTGATACCTAACTTCTCTACTATGGCGTAAGATATAGAAGAACTGTCACTTGTACTTTTAAAATATACCGAGCCGCCTCCGGTAGTATTATCACCATAAAAACGGATACTATCCATAGCCGTTCCTTCAGCTACCAACGTACCTTCTACTACCAAATCTCTACTTGGTGCGGGAAAATTAATATCGACTCCGGGTGCTATTGTCAGTGTTGCATTTCCCGGTATTGTTATATCTTCCCCCAACTCATAATAAAATCCACTTGCATCTGCGTCAGGCCAAACGGCACTTGCGGTCATATTGCCTTTAATTTCAATATCAGTCAAGCTATTGTTATTGGCAAAACCCGACACTCCGTTGGGATGCGCCCGAACATCACCCTGCGTATTCCCCATAAAAATAGTATTAGATACTGCCACGTCAGTTGCTTCAATCCTAAATGCAACATCAAAATAAGAACTGGTACTGATACCCAATTTTTCCACTGAAGCATAAGATACAGAAGATCCGGTACTTTCATTTGTAAAATATACCGAACCACCCCCATCGCCACTGTTACTGTAAAAACGTATAAGATTGCCATCCGCACCTGTTGCAATCAAAGTACCTTCAATAACTAAATCTCTGTTTGGGGCTGTAAAATCAATTTGAACCCCAGCCTCAATAGTCAGGGTCACGCCGGGTTTTACTTTATAATCACAAGTAATTTCGTAAGGACTATCGGCAAGCGATAAGGTCGTATTGCTTGTAACATCGCCACAAAGTGGTGTGGCGGCGTAAGTCAGGTGTGTAAAGGCAAAAGCCATTAAAACCGTAAATAAAAGATAGGAAATTTTGTAATAATTCTTCATGGTTGATACATTTAATGAGATAAAAAGTAATCGTATCGAAAAAATATTACGATGTATTTGATGTTTAGGTTAGCGTAAAAAGGGGGAACTTCATCATTTAAAAGACCTTTCTGCTTACCTTAGCAAATAAGGCATTACACTGCTTTAATGAAATACGGGTATGTTTTTTAATTAGTTTAAATTATTTTATTTTAAATGTATTTTTTGTTAATAATTATTAATTTATAAAAATATTTTATTATAAAATAATTAAAAAAATGTACCGGTTTCAGTTTAGCTGTTTATATAATCACCTGATTTTAAATACAAAAAGTAATGAGAATATCTATACGATTGCTTAATGTAGAAAATATTTATGAGTGAAATTAATGTATTTATTACAAAAAACCAAATTATTCTATATTTATTTGTAAAATTTATAAAATATTGATTTAGATGAAAAAGAAATGGACAAAGAAAATTTGGGAATGCCTGACCCTCTCGGATAGGTGAGTACTTATACATTTCGGATTTGGGCTATTGTTCGCTGCAACTTACGCCATGCCCGAATATGCAAAGGCGGGTGAAGCGCATGACCGTAAAACCGGACCATAGCCTGTCGTGCCTGTTCGGGTATTTGAAGCGGAATAGGAGTGACTTCAATGCGCTGTGCAAGTTCGGGAATACGATATATGGTATTAAAATTACAATGTTCGCCTGTGCCGTCGAAACCTATATTTTGTACGAGTGATTGATGCGGGTGCAAGCACAGCCCATCGCGCAAATAGACAGAAGCATACCAGAAAATCGCCCATGTATTGAGCTTGCCATTGAGGTTGTCGCGGAGGTGTTCGGCAAAGTCGTAACTGCCATTGATATTGAAGTGGTGAGTGGCGTTTTTTTGCTCCAATTGCTGCAATAAATCGGCTGCATCGGTATTGAGGTGTTGCCATGCTCGTTGCCATGTTGCCCAGCCCCAACAGGTTGTATTATTATAGAAAAAAGTCTGCGATAAATTCGCTTTTACAGGACAAAAATATCCTGAAATATGCATCACCCGTTCCTCCTGTTCGTACATACGCAGTGCATCATTCATATAGGTCAAAAAGCCTGATGAAGTCACAATATCATCCTCCAAAATAATGACTTTTCCATGTCGCTGCACCACCTCACTCACGCCTTCCCGAATGGATATTGCCAAACCTTTATTCCGTTTACTTTCAATAATATGAACAGTGCCACACCATTTTTTTTGCCGGATGATTTGACGAACTTCTCTTATGTTTTGTAATGTTTTGGCATCTGCATTTTCCTTCGCACCATCCGCATAAATATATAAAACGGAACTCTCAGACAAAGCATTAGCCGACAATGCCTCCAGTGTTTTGCGTGTATGCACCGGACGATTGTAAACGAATAATATGATTGGTGAGTAGTTGATTGGTTGGTAGAGTTTATAAAGTTTATGGGGTTTATAGGGTTTATTAGTTGATAGAGTTTACGGAGTTGATAGAGTTTTTTGATAATTGAAAATTTAATCAACCAATCACTCTATAAACTCCGTAAACTCTATCAACTAATAAACCCTATAAACTAAAATCAAGGTTTAATAACGACAAGCCGCTTAGTCAATAATATCTGACCGGAAGCATCGCTGACATTATATAAATAGGTGCCTTTATTGAGCGTGGAGACATCGAGGCGAATGCTCGTATCACCATTCAAATCAACAGGATATTGTGCAACAAGACTACCGACGATGTTGAATAGATTAATATGATATTGCCCTGCGGTAAAGCCTGTCATGGAAATACTCACGTCATTTACAGCCGGATTGGGGTAGGCTATGATGTCTGCATTTTCCACAGGTGATTCGACAGATGTAACAATCACTTCCGACTCAGGAATTTTGAATCGAATGGCTTTTGCGGGGCGGTTGGCGGCGTTGGGTCCGTCATTATCAATTTCAAATTCTATAATAGGTTCTTTGACCATATTATTGACAAACATAATCGTGGTCAAGGTCTCTTGACCGAAACCGTCCAAGCCCAATCCTGCCAAATCTTGCCATCCGAATATCGGCACTTCCGCCATACCTTGTGTGTCGCGGTACTCGGTCTTGACAATGCGTAAGACCTCCCAAGTGCCGTAAGGCGTAGTGAATGTTCCCCAACCGTCAGCCACATATTCTACTGTAGAAGTCACATCCAATATCGCCGAACTAATCACTAAATCAAAACCACTCACCGTAACAGCAATATTTGCATCAATCAATTCTTCATGGAAAGCATAGGTATCCGT
This sequence comes from uncultured Saprospiraceae bacterium, assembly GCA_938028705.1. Lineage (GTDB taxonomy): Bacteria > Bacteroidota > Bacteroidia > Chitinophagales > Saprospiraceae > JAHDEO01. The sequence continues at coordinate 25,560 of CALIZI010000446.1, forward strand.
AAGCGTGTCGCCATAGGTCATATTGGCAGGGAGTATGGTATAGGCAGGGTCAAAGACCACCGACAAATCCAAATCCACTATATCAACGGGCGAACCATAATAGCCCAACAAATCCAAGCCGTCCGTTCCGTGTTTGTAGTAGCCTTCGCCGCCAAAGAAGGGTCCAATCATATCTGCATCAGGAAAGTCTGCGGGCGCTGCACCTTCGCTTGCATCTTTATAGTTATGAACTTCGGTAGCTTCTATCTGTATGAGGTCGAAAGTCCAGTCTTTATCTTCTCCTGTCTCAAGTCCGTAGTCGGGATTATCATACCAAAACTCGGTGGAATCAATACCGATAAACAGTTTATCACCCATCTGCGGAATATGTCCTGTACCTAGCGTGATTTGTGCCTGCATCGCCAGACTCAAACCTAAATATAAAGCAATAAGTAGTAATTTTTTCATATCAAAAATGTCGAATATCGTACAGGCAAATCACCTGTATCTATATGATGACAATTATAATGCCATTTAGATTTTGGAAAACAGTATAATCAGCTAATTGGTTAATCAGGTTAATTTGCTAATTTAAAATAAAATATTTTTACTTTACTTAATTTATTTTTACTTAATAATCAATAAATTAGTTTAATTGTTAAATTTTATTTAAATATTTGAATAACTATGTACAAATGTAAGGAATAAATGTGATTTGTTCGTTTAATATGGTCTGTATTCGGTAGAATAAAGCGTGAGCGACATTTTAGGATTTAAATTCGTTGAGGCGACTGACGAGCTGATAGACTTTGGTGACAGGCTTGTTTTTTGCAGGTGTATTTTGGTTCAATGTCTTGTACAATTTTTCTGCATATTGTATAGCCTCAAGTTCGCTGCTGTCTTCGTGTTCTTGTAGCTTGTTATAGATTTGAGGGGCGTTTTTCTCATAATCTCCCAATTTCTGTTTGAGAATATCAATATATTGTTTTCGACTAATCGCTACATCCAGATACTGGAAATGCAGGACATACCACAATTCAAATGCTTCATTGGAGTAGGCGGTTTTGATGTCTTCTTGTTCTCCTTTTTCTACGGCAGCATTGAAGTTTTGGTCCGGGAAATCGTCTTTGTCGAATACTGCCCAGACTTCGTCGAATGGAAAATCCGATTCTTCTTCGCGTTTATCTCTGAGATGAATGGCAGCATCTATAACACTTATGGTATTTTTGCCTTCACCTACAATGGTCAGGCTTATTAATTCTTTGGAAAGTTGTTTAGCCAAAGCTTTGAAATAATTAGGTTCGGTTTTTTCACCTTCAGAGACAATCAAAAAGTATTGACAATCTTCTTTTACGTCTGCTACTATCTTTTTTGGTTTTTCTTTTAACTCACTGAGAATATCATTGAAACTAAACTGTCTCTGCTTTTTCTTCTTTTTTGCCATTTGTGTGGATATTGATTGGATATAATAAGCCGTCAATCATCGGTATTGCAGCATATTTGCCTCTAAGATAGTTTTTTTCATAATCATGATCATTTCTTATTTTATATTCTACAAGAGAATGTAATTTTGACGAGCCAAGCATGTGTTTTGACAATAAGAAAATCTGGTCGCGGCGAAGCATTCTTACATTTTGTATGCTAGTATCCTGAAGGCTACAGATAAGTTGGGTTTTATCATTTGATTTTTTATTAAACTGTCTCAACATTGTCTTAGTTAAAAAAGTATGAAACCGACTGTCCATTTCATCCAAAACGATAATACCGCCATTTAAAAATACATCTAAAAAATATCCAATCAGATTAAAAAATCGGATAGTTCCGCCCGATTCATCCTTGTGTAAATCAAAACTTTCACGCCCGACATATTGATTTTTTTCATCATAAACAGAATGAAAAGTAGTCACCGCATATTTTTCATTCGGAAGCCCGTTTTTGCGTGGATTAACGGGATATATTTCCTTTAATTCAATGTCTTCAATATCAAGGTCGGCTGTTTTTAATATAGATAAAATAATGGATTTGTATTTTTCGTCTTGCAGAAACCGTACTGTTTTCCCTAGCCAATCTCCTTCATCATTACATATTACATGCGGAAAAGTAATCTTATCAAACCAAGCGATAATTTTTTGCGACAATTCGCCGTTGAGTTGAGCGGCTAATGACAAAAACAATACATTGGAGCGTACAAATTCCTCCCTTTTCACGCCTTCTTTGAATCGTTTTTTATCCATCTGAAATTCATCTTCAATACGCAAAAACAGTGGATATTCCTTTCGCTTTTTTCGCTCAAAGAGCCATTCTTTTTCCACCCGTTCCTTACTGACTTCAAATCCGTAACGATAGCGAATATCATTAATAAAAAATTCAATATCAAAAAAAGAAGGTGCGTCTTTCGTAGCGGTACTCAACCGAAAGGGATCCACCCAAATTATGGATTCATTGCTTTGACTCTCCTTGGAAGAATGAATAACAAAATCGCGCATATACTGCATCGCATCTATCAGCTTCGATTTGCCGCCCGCATTTTTGCCGTATATGACCGCACTTTTCAGGAGTTTTTCTTTTCCGATATTAAAAATATGTGTGTCTTTATGCTCGCTGATTCCGGTGGCACGCATATCCAAGGTTACTTTTTCTTTAAAGACTTTAAAATTACCGACTGTGAATTGAATTATCATTTTTTTAAACGTTTTTGAGCTAAAACCTCAAAAATAGTCATTTTTTGATAAAAAAACTACTTTTTAAGGCATGTTTAATTTTGCCCAAAAAGTAGTTGACACTTTTGTGGTATAAAATGCACTAATGGTCTCCGACACAAGTTTCGGATAATTTTTATTTGTTTATCTTTGCTGAAAAAAATACCATGAGTAGAGGTCAAGCACCAGCGGCAGCAATTCCAATGACTGCACAGCAAAGAGAGCTATTAGAGAGTATCCTAAATAAATACCATACA
>CALIZI010000447.1 GCA_938028705.1 uncultured Saprospiraceae bacterium
AGAAAAAGCCAAGATTAGCATGAGCCTCCGTAATGACTGCTTTAGCTGTCAAGTGGATAGTAATTTGTCACAAAGCAATGATTTTCAAATAATTGAATGTTGAGTTAAAACTACACTTGACAGCTAAAGCAGTCATTACAGTACGCTCAATCTATATTTATTAAATCAAAGAATCATTTTGACATTATAAATCCACTTATGTGTGTCACACTCAACTCAAATACTTCCCCACAATCGGCATTCGCCGCCCCATGCCAAAGGCTTTATTCGACACCCGCAACATCGGTGCGGTTTGGTAGCGTTTAAACTCGCTGATATTCACCAAGCGAAGCACCCGCGCCACCAGTTTTTTATCAAAACCCATTTTAATAATCTCTTTCGGACCTTGTTGTTTTTCGATATACTGAAAAAGCACCTCGTCAAGTTGTTCATAAGGCGGCAAGCTGTCAGAATCTTTCTGATCGGGGCGCAACTCTGCCGATGGCGGCTTGGTGATAATATTTCTTGGGATAACTTCGCTGTCTTTGTTCATATATTCAGCGAGGGCATAGACTTCCATTTTGTACAAATCGCCAATGACCGACAAGCCGCCTGCCATATCGCCGTACAATGTACCATAACCCACCGCCGCTTCACTTTTATTCGAGGTATTGAGCAAAATATTCCCAAATTTATTCGACATTGCCATCAGCAGCAAACCGCGTATCCGGGCTTGTATATTTTCTTCCGTAACATTAAATGACGTACCTGCAAAATGTGGTTTCAGCGTAACTGCAAATTCATCATAAATATCTTCAATATGAATAATATCGTATTGAATATTAATATTTTGAGCCAATTGGCGGGCATCATTGATAGAATGGTCGGACGAAAACTGCGAAGGCATCAGCAAAACCCGCACATTTTCTGCACCTAACGCACGTTGGGCAAGCACCGCAACTACGGCAGAATCAATACCACCCGATAAGCCGAGTATTGCTTTTTTAAGTCCTAATTTTCCGAAATAATCGCGCAAACCCGTCAGCAGCGCATCGTGTATCAGGGCAATTTTTTCTTTAGGTTGCTCGCCGTAAGGCGCGTTTTTATCTTTGGCTTTTCCGGTCATTACTTCATCGAGGTCGTAAGTTCTGATGAGTTCTTGAAAGTACGGAAGTTCGTCAAATACCTTCCCGTTGGGCGACATCACGAGCGAACCGCCATCAAAAATCACCTCCGTTTGTGCGCCACTATGGTTGACATAAAACATCGGCAAACCATAGCGTTTGACATTGGCTTTGAGGACGTGAATCCTGTCAGCCGCATGGTCGTAACTGAAAGGTGAAGCGGAAAGATTCAGCACTACATCCGGCTTTTGAGGCATCAATTCATCCAAAGGACAAATGGTGTACATCGGATTTTCATTACCGACATTCCAAATATCTTCACACACCGTCAGTGCAATGCGCTTACCTTTATATTCCACAATATTAAACTCACCCGCAGGTTCAAAATAGCGGTATTCATCAAAAATATCGTAGGTTGGCAGGAGAGCTTTATGAGCTACCGATTGCACTTTTCCGTCTGCCAGAAAGTAGGCGGAATTGTACAAATCTTTACCTTCAATGACCGGATTTCGCGTAGGCGAACCCACCACTACTGCAATGCCTTTGGCAGCCTTCGCAATTCGTTTGACGGCTTTTTCACTCAACTTAATGAAGTCATCAAACTCCAGAAAATCGCGCGGCGGATAGCCACAAGTGCAGAGTTCGCCAAACACGACAAGGTCTGAACCTTCGGCTTTGGCTTGTTTGATGGCTTCGAGTATTTTAGCCACATTACCCTCAAAATTGCCAATGTGGTAATTGAGTTGTGCGATTGTTATTTTCACTTGCGAAGTGTTGTAGTGTTGAGGTGTTATAGTGTTGTAGTGTTGTAATGAGTGGTATGACCACAACACTACAACACCACCGCACTACAACACTAAAATAATACCCCTAATCGAATGGTAATGGCATTGATGATGGCTTTGGAATCTTCTTGTTGGTCGGTCAGCATGTTGTTGTCATCCAGCAATTGGGTATTTCTGTTGGTGGTCATATCCAGTAATCCGTTGTGAAAATAAACTCCTGCAATAGCAGCAGTTTCGCCGGAAATACTGTATTCAACTCCGCCGCCTAAGCCCCATGATACATTAACAATGCCTGTATCGGGCGTGATATTTTCTCTATTGGTATCCTTCCACGCACCTCTGGCTTGCGTTTTGACGTGTAGCAAAAACGGAATTTCGCCGTAGTAGCGTAAGTAACCGATTTCGTTGGTTCGGAGTTTGATACCGAGTGGTATTTCGAGCATTTGCAGATTGTAGCTGATGTCTATGTCACCCATCAATACGCTATCCGCAGGATTGCTGAGGTCTGATTTTGGGAAAAAGTTACCGCCTGTTTGGTGTTTGATGGTACCACCTTGATTAAATACCAAACCAAAACCGGAAGTAACGGCGTAGTTTTCCTGAAAAAAGTTTTCAGCAATAAGTCCGAGTTTCAGCCCTGTGTTGGAGCCGGTACCTATTATTGTATTGTCATTGGTGGTCATCCATGAAAAGACAGGACTTGCTTGAAAACCAAGTCTGACATCCTGACTGTAAGCTTGTGTAATACCTGCAAAAAGCAGGACAAATAAAACAATTTTTTTCATCATTTGAATGTTAGTATTCTTAAATTGGTTGATTGGTGAATTAGTGAATTTGTTGATTAGCTTGACAATGTCATGTTTTTAAAAAAAGTATGTTTGTGTTTAACATGGGATATTTTTTCCGAATTTGGGCTAAAACTCGTCTGACATTTAAACATTGCTGGAAAAATATGACATCATCGGTGAATTTTGAAAATGTCTGACGAGTTTTAGCCCAAATTCAAGAGCAAAATACCAAATATATTAAATGAAAATCGAACATGACATTGTCAAGTTAGTATATAAATTTTATAAAAATCATTTAATTAAAATAAAAATACATACATAATTTATTTTTAATATAAAAATATTTAATATTTTTTTTAATTGATTGAAAAATGACTATAAGATAGTAAGACAAAATAACCTGACAATACTTTTTGAATTAATTGTGATAAACAATGCCTTATTCACTCATTCAATTATTATACTTAATACATTGTTAAAAAAGTTTCTTTACAAATTAAAATTAATGTAAAATGTAAAATATCAAATTTAAAATGTAAAAGTTGTAGGACGCAATACAAATACATTTTTTCGTATTTAATTGATTTTTAAATTATTATAAAATAAA
>CALIZI010000448.1 GCA_938028705.1 uncultured Saprospiraceae bacterium
AATCATAATATAAAATCAAAAAAAGCTAAGATTGGCAAGAGACTCCGTAATGACTGCTTTAGCTGTCAAGTGGGTGGTAATATTTCATAAAAAATTGTTTTTAAGTTGATAAAATATTATATTAAAAATATACTTGACAGCTAAAGCAGTCATTACAGTATCTACAATTTGCATTTATCAAACCAAAGATGCATTTTAATATTAAAAATCCACTTATGTGTGTCACACTCAATTGATTATCAAAGCCGTACAAGTCTATTAATAAGGGCTATACGCCTAAGTTTGCCCAAAGTGGCAAACTTAGGCGTATAGCCCTCATTGTCATTAGCGGTATGACACTAAAGCAATAAAGCGATGTAGCAATAGAGCCATAAAACCATGCAACAATGAAATTTCTTTATAAAACTTGTCACATTTTTAAAACATTTTTGATAAAATCATGCTAACTTTGTCATCTTCATTTTTCATCATTTTTAAAATTTATGTAAATATGAAAGTAGCAGTAGTTGGTGTAACAGGTTTGGTGGGTGGCGTAATGCGTCAGGTATTGGAAGAACATAAATTTCCGGTAACGGAGTTCATTCCTGTTGCCTCTGCCCGCTCGGTGGGCAAAACGATTCATTTCAATGGTCGTGAATATACCGTTGTGAGTATGGATGATGCGATAAAGATGCGTCCGCACATTGCGATTTTTTCTGCTGGAGGCAAGACTTCACTCGAACACGCACCTCGATTTGCGGCGGTCGGTACTACGGTGGTGGACAATTCTTCGGCATGGCGTATGTACGACGATAAAAAACTGGTCGTGCCTGAAATCAACGCTCACCTCCTGACCGAAAATGATAAAATCATTGCCAATCCAAATTGCTCGACCATACAAATGGTCTTGGCACTCGCGCCCTTGCACAAAAAATACGGCATCAAACGCTTGGTCATTTCCACCTATCAGGCAGTGACTGGAACAGGCGTGCAGGCAGTCAGTCAAATGCAAGAAGAACGCGAAGGCAAAACAGCCGCATCACCTGCCTATCCGCATCCGATTGATTTGAACTGTATCCCACATGGCGGGTCTTTTCAAGAAGATGGTTATACAACGGAAGAGACCAAACTTGTCCATGAAACCCGTAAAATATTGGGTGCGCCAGACATCCGTATTACGGCTACCGTAGTACGCATACCTGTATATGGCGGGCATTCGGAAAGTGTGAATGTAGAATTTGAACGCGACTTTGACCTCGACGAAGTCCGTAAGCTGCTTGAAGCAGAGCCGGGCATTACCATTCAGGACGATGCCGATAATAATGTATATCCTATGCCTTTGTTTAGTAAGGATAAGGACGACGTATTTGTAGGTCGGCTGCGTAGAGATTTCTCTCAACCCAATTCGCTCAATATGTGGATAGTCTCCGACAACCTGCGTAAAGGAGCTGCGACTAATGCCGTTCAGATAGCGCAGTATTTAGTGGAAAATAATCTACTCGTAGGCGATGCCGAACTTGTTGCCGGAGTATAATGACATGGCATACTTTTTGAATCTGTAAAATACTATCACATAATTAACTAACATAGAGTTTTTCCTAACTTGAATAATAAATGCTAAGAAACGATCTACTTAACAACACACTATTTTTAATTGCCTGTATGATTTGCCTTTTTAGTTCATGTAGCGATAAGGAGGAAATTCCGATGCTTACCGAACTGAATTTGTTAGATGAAGTGAACATCGCTATGCGAATTCACGACATCATTGTAGCAAGTGAGAGTTACGACTTACTGACCATCAATGAAACAGCAGACAATTATCTAAAAGAGAAAATACAATCTCTAACGAAGTGTGAACTTGTCGAACACCATACTTACGATTGGAAAGTATTTGTATTGGATAGTGAAAATACCAATGCTTTTACGATTCCCGGCGGCTATATTTATTTTGATAAAGGCTTGTTGAAAGTCATTGACTCCGAAGCGAGTTTTATGAACTTATTGGCTAATGAAATCGGCTATGCCGACAAAGGTTATGCTAATGCCAAGCTACAAGACAGTTACGGTTTGTCCTTGTTGTTTGACCTGGCATTGGGCAGCACTTTGAATGTCGAAAATGAATTGCTGAATACCTTGTACAGTCAAGCCTACACACCCGATGTAGTGGAAGAAGCCGATGACTATATGCTTCGACTCGCTTGTGAAAAAGGCTATGACCCTGCACAATTATCCGGTTTTTTGAATACGCTCGAAGCATACAATATGCTTATTGATTGGTTGGATACACACCCGACTAACTCACTGACCGACCGGTTGGAAAATTTTGACAATTATAATTGTACGACTCAAAATACTTCGTCTGATGACCCTTACCGTACATTTAAAGAACAACTTAATTAGGTCGGAAGTCTGACTTAATATTGCAAAATATATTTTAAAAAGCCTATTCATGTTTATCGTGAATAGGCTTTTTAATTTGACTCATTTATCCAACTCCTTGATCATTTTCTTAAAATTACCATTGTCGATTTGACAATCAATATTAATCACTTCAAACTCGATTAGAGTACCTACAAAATCAAATATTGAAAAGTTTCTATCAATTACTATCTCTTTATTTCTTAGAGTATAATTGGTCTTTAGTGTGGTTTGAGTTTTGCCATCTACCAAATTAGTTTCAACTGAAATCAATTGTTTATTATTTGTATCGGAAATTACATAATCGGTGTTAGTTTCATTTCGGACTTGACAGCTAAAGCAGTCATTACGGAGTCTCTTGCCAATCTTAGCTTTTTTTGATTTTATATTATGATTACACTTATGTGTGTCATGCTCAATTTTTAATTTCATATTAATTTGATAATGAATTATAAAAAACTCTTGTTCAGTAGAACTGGACATTGGGAAATTTGGTATTAGGTAAATTGTTTTTTATCAAATAATTATAAAATTAAATTAATTGAATATTTTTTTATCTTAATTAAGATTAAATACCTGATAATCAATTACTTACGATTTAAGACCAAAAATCCCAGTTACCTAATTTCCAAAATGTCCAAAGTCCAGCAGTAGAATACACCATAATAATAAAAAACTGCCACCCTGTAAACAGGACGGCAGTTGGCTTAAAAATATGCTCTTTGTGTTAGTTTATAACGTGTATAAGATTTACAATTTTGTAATGGGAATTAGGGAATTGGGATCTTCGGTTTAAAACCACAACTCATTAAGAAAACTATAAATACAATTAGCTATTATTTGTAAAAATTTAAAAAAGTCCCGATAGTTATTGGGATTACCGAATTTCCTAATTCTTCCTCAATTTCCTTTGTCCAAAGTCTAACAACCGGTGTTGTATAAATTATTTTAAATTAAAATGCAAACTTAACTCGCCTGACATTCTTAAAATGTCAAGCGAGTTGAAAAATGTTTGTTTTGAATTTTTGGAGAATATCTTACGTTAAAATAAATATTTTTTTAATGTTTAATATATTCATTATCAGTTTTTAAGAAAGACAATAGCTCTGGCAGTTGAAAATTAATTTTCAACCGCCAGAGCTATCACGCTTGTTTTTTTATTTTAAAAATAATTGTTTTAAAATCATATTACAAAAATAACTCTTCATTTGCTCTGTTATCTTTATAGCCTTTATTGATAAAAGTTATGATGAACATATACCATTTTAAACAACTAATGTCGTATAAAAACGAACATCTTTTGTCGATATTCTTCGTTGAAAATACTCGCCGTAGCTAAGGCTATGTCTGCGTTTTTCGCCTCGACTATCAACAAAATCTGCCCATTTTTATTTACGACATTAATTATTTAAAATTTCATCGACCCACGGTTTTCACCGTAGTACCTAAAATTTATTGGCGCATTTATTTACATATCTACATATTTCCAGTTAGTCCATGGACTTGTAATTTCGCCCCCACGGCTTCTACCTTGTATGGTAAAATAGTGTCTTCCGGATGCAAAATGTCGAGATTCCGGTACCAAAATCTCATAGTTGCCATGTGCATTTGCCTGAATGAAAGAATTTTCAACTAATATGTTTCCACTTCCTCCGGCGTAAAGATGATATACTCTAAAATTATCATACGGTCCTGTAGTACGATTCGGATTTTTGAATTTTATTCTTACTTTTCTGCCTACCTTTGTAAGACTAACATTAGTTGGTTGTGATAGACTTTGGGGCCAAAGTCTTCTTACCATTTTTAAATCCTCATTACTAAATTCATTTCTATTGGCATCCGTAGCATTCATAAGCGAATTATCATCCGTTTCCGGTGAACCCTCCAAGAGATGTCCAAAAGTTTCATCCGTATGATCTAATCCTAAACAATGTCCTATTTCGTGTATCATCACTCCTTTTCTAAGCGAAGTATTGGAGGTATATGTATCATTTATAGAAATAAACCTACCTACTTTTCGTGAAAAGTAATCAGGGATGTCTGCTTGTGCCAGCCAATTCCAAGGAACATAACCGTGACCGCTTAAAGCTCTATAAAGCGGGTCGTCATCACATCCAAATATGATATCCGCTGAGTTTATATTACTAGTATAAGAGAATTTAACTCTACAATTCGATATGCTACTCCAGTAACCCGTAGCTTCGTTTATGGCATTCTCATTATTAGCATGACAGTCGCGTGCCGATTGATGAATGTAATATTTAAGGTTAGTCACTTCAGTATTTTTCGCAAATAGCGAAGAAGCAACAATCCTTTGCCGTTCCTCAATTGTAGCATTGTTTTGCTCGCCATTATCCTGAATTTCAATCATTTTATCAGGATCTAAAGGATGCGGAATTGTTGACATCACAGGTTCTTGTTCTATACCATTTTCGAGCATGGCTAAGTATTTGAGCATATCGTCTTTATCTATATGCATACACTTATCAAAGATAATGGCATCTTCTAAAATTTCGACATTACTACAGTCGTGAACATCGTTACACAGCGCATCCATGATTTTCTGGTTTTCGTCAGTTCCTACCTGAATCGGTGGATTAATACTGCCTTGCTCACAGGCAGTCATCAAAATGGCAATAGCTAAAACAGCCATTAATCCGAATAAAAGATTTCTTAATTTTAAAATTTTCATTGTTTTAAAAATTTAGTTTAATAAAAATGTTTAGTAAAAAATTTATGGGGGTTTATGGAGTGATTAGTTGATAGAGTTTATTAAGTGATTAGTATTATGATTTTGCCAAAGGCAAAACTTTTCCACCAATGACTTAATAAACTCTATAAACCGATGACTTACCTCGCAATGACAAACTTTTTAACTGCCTGCCATTCGCCGGATTGTAATGTACAGAAATATACACCTGCCGGAAGGTCGGATACTTCTATTTCAGTCGGTAAACCTGTAAGGAGTTCGACATTATTGATGTATTTGACCAATTTGCCGAAGGCATCATTAACCTGTATTTGTGCTTGCGTATTTTCGGATAATTTGTAAGTTAATTGTATATTGTGATTGGCGGGATTCGGGTATAATTCAATATCTTGTGTAATATTCAAATCTTGTTTGTTATTACAATCAACAGATAGGCTTACCTCATCAATATATACCTTCGTCCAACTTCCACCCAAGAAAATTTCAAACCTTGTATTGTTATCGGTAGAGTTATTCATCGTGATTGGAAATGTATAGGTCTGCATACTTGTGGTAAGGTTGAATGTTGTGGTGCCATAATTTGTCCAATTAGGGGCGGTACCGCCTAATTTGACATTGATACTACGATTAGCATCTGCCCTTGCCCGGAGTGTAATGGTGTAGGTTTTGCCTTGCTCAAGGGTCAAGCCTTGTTGTGTAAAACCGACATTCCATGGGTAACTACCTGCATCAGTAATGGAAAGATTGGCGGTGCCATTCACTGAGGAAGGGGTACAACCCCATGAATTCCAATTAGATACACCTGTATCAAAATTTCCATTGGTGATAAGTTCACAAGTGCCGCCCGTTGGTGGTGTGTTGCCCAAAGGTAGCTTTTCGAGTAATCGCAGAACGCCGATATCCTGCCCACCTGAGTCAAGCAATTTTACTTGTAGGTTATTATTGCTTTGAGAAAGATTGCCCGCAGATAAACTCAAAGTGGATTGACCTGTACCTGCCGAGACATTTTCAATGACTTCTCCGATAAACGACCAATTTGAATCATAAAGCTGTAGCAATATAATACCGTTTTGGTCAATCGAATAATTCAAAGTAAAGGTATTATTACCATTGGAAACACTCGTCGGGGTCGTATCCCATGAGAGTGAGTTGCCGCCCGTTGGTGGTGTGTTGCCCAAAGGTAGCTTTTCGAGTAATCGCGGAACGCCGATATCCTGCCAACCTGAGTCAAGCAATTTTACTTGTAGGTTATTATTGCTTTGAGAAAGATTGCTCGCAGATAAACTCAACGTTGATTGACCTGTACCTGCCGAGACATTTTCAAAGACTTCTCCGATAAACGACCAATTTGAATCATAAAGCTGTAACAATATAATACCGTTTTGGTCAATCGAATAATTCAAAGTAAATGAATTATTACCGTTGGAAACACTCGTCGGGGTCGGATTCCATGAAACCGAGTTGCCGACTGGTGGTGAGGGAACATTCCAGTTTTCGATAATTTTCTTAGCTTCTCTACCAGCCGGTCTTAAGTTATCTGTCCTAAGTCCTTCCATGCCGGCACTGTTATTAAGAGCTGCGGAGCTTTCGTGTACGTCACTTATAGACCAATTTACGTGGCTGATATAATTTTCTTTAAAGAAATCCATCCAATCATTTGTTGCCCCATAATCAATTGAACCGCCACCTCCGGCTTCCGACATACCCCATTCTGTAACAAATATAGCGATACCATTATCCATGGCTCTCGAAGCTTCATCTCGTAAATTTTGTCGATGTCCGGGTGCCGCTGCATAAAAATGTAAGGTGTATGCAACATTGACATCATCAATTTGATCTAATGAAGCTTCTTCCACTCTTTGCGACCATGTCCTGGTTCCAACAATAATTAAATTATCTGGATCTTTACTTCTAATTGCATCTATTACATCCTCTGCATAAGATTTTATGGTTGGCCAAGGTGTATTAATTGGCTCATTATAAATTTCATAAATTACATTATCATGATGACCATATTTATCAGCCATTTCTGTGAAAAATTCAATTGCTTTTGTCTTGTTCCAACTTTGTTCTGCCTCATGCGAATGCCAATCTATGATAACATATATACCGTATTTAATAGCTGCTTGAATAACATCTTCTGTGATATCTTTTTCTTCGGTAATTCCGTTGGCGAGGTCTGCTACATATCCATTTTCGTGCGGTTTCCCGGGTTCTGAATGAGTGGCACCCATGGCTGCTCTAACAATACTGGAATTCCACTCTTGCGCTAAAATTTTTACCGTTTCGTCATTATAAAATTTCTTTGCTGCAACAAAGTTACTCCAGAATAAGCTATTGCCTGCCAAACTAATTTTCTCATTATTTTTGTTGACAACATGACTGCCCACAACTTTAAGCATACCATGTTTAGCTACAATTGAGTTGGCGGGTGGTGTTTGTCCATAGGCAAAGAAAACTCCCATGGAAAATAAAATCACATAAATTTGTTTCATTTTTGATACTTTTTTTAAGTAAGTAAGGATGTTTTTGGTCTTTTGATTGGCATTGGGATTGACCGGAGATTGTCCTTGAGCATACATAGTCAGCTCGGCTATACAGGGGTGTAGCATCATTTTTAATTTGTTCATAATAGTCATTGTTTAAAAATATATGTTTAATAATTATGTTTTTATTTATACAAAATACATAGCATGGCTATTAACAAATTATAATATACTCAAATGAGCATACCAGAACTTGCTGCATAGGCATACGATTGCTATACAAATCATTATGATTAGACAAATAGGTGGAATACCATTAGTGTCCAATCATTTTTGGTATAGCAAAGCCAAAATCATGAAAAATGGATATAAAATATGTAAGTTTTGGATGCGTGGGAAAGTACTAGAAAAGTGGATATGGATGGTTTGTTGAGAAAGTTATGACTTTAAATCATTGTTTAATATATCAATTTGTTTTGAAAGTTCTATTTACTGTTTAGACGTAAAATTTAGGAACAGGTCACTCCTAATGTATTGTTTTTTATTTAATTATAGAAATTATTTAATTATATAATTTTTAATAAAATAAAATTTTTTGACCATTAATTTCGTAAAATAAGTAGCAATTTAAGCTGTAAAGGTTGCATTTGAAATGATTTATAATTCAATTTTTAATTTTCACATTTTAATTATTAAAATGATTGCATTTAAAAATGATTTATAACTTAACACAATGCCATTAAATTAAGAAAATCCATACAATACTTTATTCGCTTATATGTATTAAGCGGTGAAAAATGTAAAACACAAAATGTAAAATGTAAAAGTGTCGATAGGACATGAAGTTATTTATTTTTAAATTGTTATATATTTAAAATTTTGAAAATCAAATTATTGTTAAAAAACATTCACGTTATACACTTTTACATTTTACATTTATTAT
>CALIZI010000449.1 GCA_938028705.1 uncultured Saprospiraceae bacterium
TTTTATTTAATATATTTGACATTTTGCTCTTGAATTTGGGCTAAAACTCGTCAGACATTTTCAAAATTCACCGATGATGTCATATTTTTCCTGCAAAGTTTAAATGTCTGACGAGTTTTAGCCCAAATTCGGAAAAAATATTCTATGTTAAATATAAGCATATTTTTATTTGTAAAACATGATATTATAAATATAATTAATTAGTATTTTTTTTAATATGTAATTATTTTTAAATAAAAATATTAATAACATTAAAATAATTATAATACAAAATTTGAATTTTAAAAAAGAAAAATACGTTTATTTGAATAAAATTTATCGGCATCTTTAGATTTACCGTAAAAGTAATTGACACTTTTAGGATTTGAGTTAAAAGTTAAAATAAAATTTAAATACTCCGTTTGCTAAACTTCAAAAAGTTTGGTCTCCGATAGCTATCGGAGAAGTAAAGCACTGATTTTTAGCTAATTATAAATTTCAGTACCCTGCCCACGTTTAGCAAACTTGAAAAGTTTACCAAACGGATGACTTAGATTTTATATAATATTAATTTTATGAAGTGTCAGCCAATCAGATAAACTTGTCATAATTTTTTATGAAATTTTAATAAAAAAATCATTTGCATCGGACTGCTTCTCTACCTTTGTCGTCTAATATTTAAAAAAATGACAGGACACAAAGATATTAATGCCCCTAAAAATATTGTCAATTATTATGACGATACGATTAGTCAGTACAAGCGTATATGGAAGTTGAATGAAAATATGGCGATGCACTACGGCTTTTGGCTGGATGGAGTTCGCAATTTTGCTGAGGCATTGGCAAAACAAAATGAAGTGTTGGCACACCGCGCTGCCATACATGCTAATGATGTGGTTTTGGATGCGGGATGTGGCGTAGGCGGCAGTTCGATATATTTGGCACAACACATTGGTTGTCAGGTAAAAGGGATTACATTGAGCGAAAAGCAAATTGGTGTAGCCAACGAAAATGCCCGTAAACGCGGCGTATCGGATTTGGTCTCCTTCGAGGTGCAGGATTATACCAAAACGAGTTTTGAGGAAGCAAGTTTTGATGTGGTGTGGGCGATAGAATCGGTTTGTCATGCGCCGGATAAGCGGGATTTTATTCGGGAAGCCTATCGTATTTTGAAGCCCGGCGGTCGGCTGATTATGTCCGACGGCTTTGCAGCAAAGGCAACCTACCCCCCCGCAGAACAACAGCTCTTAGATAGTTGGTTGCACAATTGGGCGATAGCCGACCTCGCCTATATCGACGGTTTTATGGAAGATTTGACTGCCGCAGGTTTTGCGGATACGGCTTATGAGGATATGACTCCCTACGTCATGCGCTCGGCGCGGATGATGCGCTTCTGGGCGCGACTCGGACTGTGGCATAGCAACACCATCCGGGCTTTAGGCATCCGGCGCGACTATGACACTGAAGCAAAGCGCGGCAATATGACAGGCAGTATTTATCAATATCCTGCTTTTCGGAATGGTTTGAGTAAACATTGTATGATATATGGCAGGCGGTGAACGATGGATGTTTCATTATTTTTTCACAACTTTTTAACACAACATCACGTTATTATTCAGTATCTTTGATGAACAGTAAATTGGTTAATAGGTGATTGGGAAATCAGATTATTATTTGAATATCAATTATTTTACTTTTAATAAAAAAAATAAATATAATAATTTTTAATTATTTAAATTCTAAATCGAATTAGCCCAATTAACTAATTATCCGGTCAACTAATCAACTAAATACCGATTAACCAATCAACTAACAAATGACTTATCACAAGATTTTAGATACGACTCAATTACATAACTTACCTATTGTGCATCCGGTAAATGATGATAGTTTGATGGAGAATACAAGGATTAAATTCCATACTTCGGTGGCGAAAGTGACGGAGGAATGGGATGCTTTTGTGCCGGAAGACAGGTTGTTTCTAAGGACGGCTTACCTGCGTACATTGGAGACAGCACCACCGGAAGGCATGCAATTTTGTTATGTATCGTTTACTATTGAGGGTCAACCGATTGGAGTAGCTGCTTGCCAGATTCAATACTTTAAAGGTGATGAAACTTTTAATGAAAAAGATGACAGTGAGCCTTGTTTTTTTAAAGCGGTAAGTCGTTCTGTGAAAAATTTTGTGGCTAAAAAAATCGGCTTTCATACCTTAGTTTGCGGTAGCTTATTGTTGACGGGCGAGCATGGTTTTTACTTTCATCCTCAAATCAATGCTTCATTGGCTGCCAAGCTACTTGTTAAAGGATTTGATAAGGTGATGGAGGAAATGGATAAGCAAGGCGTTCATATTTCGCTGACCCTGATGAAAGACTTTTTTGAAGAAACACGCGCAGGATTGACCCCTGTTTTGACCAATAAAAAATTCTATGAATTTAAGGTACAACCCAATATGATTCTCGACATCCGCAATGAGTGGAGCAGCTTTGAGGATTATAAAGCTGCCATGAGTTCAAAGTATAGGGTACGAGTAAAACGCGCCTTCAAAAAAGGAAAAAATATTGTGCGTAAAGAATTGGATGCCAATGAAATAGAAACGAATAAACAACATATTTTTGACCTCTATAAAAATGTCTCAAAAAATGCCGGATTTAATACTTTCATTTTTACACCTGATTATTTTCCCGAACTCAAACGCCAACTCAAAGACCGGCTCAAACTCACAGCTTGTTATCTGGATGAACAATTTGTAGGCTTTTATACCACCATTTTAGACGGGCATGAATTGGAAGCGCATTTCTTAGGATTTGACTATGAAGTGAATCGAAATACACAACTTTATCTTAATATGTTGTATGATATGATTCGCATCGGTATAGCCCTCAAAGTGAATCGTGTTGTCTTTTCACGTACTGCCCTCGAAATCAAAAGTTCGGTAGGTGCAGAACCTCATGAAATGTACTTCTACCTGCGTCATCGCAATGCTATTTCTAACCGCTTTGTCACCAATTTTATGGAGTACCTCCGACCCGACGAAGAATGGACTCAACGACATCCTTTTAAGTGAGTAGCGAGTTTGCGAGTTATCAAAGGACTTTTTATCAATATTATTTAATATTATTAAAAAATATAATTGTAAAATATTTATAAATTTGAAAAAAAATATTATTAATTTTTATTTTAATATGATTAAAAATTTACAAATAATAATTTTGTAAATATTTTAAAATTAAAATATAAAAACTATTGAATTTTATTAAATCATACTAAATTTAATGAGATTCAACAAAATATAAATATAAAACACTAAACATCAAGATAACAGGTATTTTCAAAATGCCTGTTATCTTTTTTAATTTAAACCAATTTTACTTCTTCACCAACTTCACATAGCCTGTATCACCTTCGGCTTCGAGGAGCAAAGTATAAAGTCCGGTGGCGAGTTGGTGCGGTAATTCAAACTCCATAATATTTTTCCCTTTTACCAATTCAATACTATGCTGTTGTGCCACACGTCCGGTATTATCTATGACCGACAAAGTGGCTTTTCCTGTTCGCAAGGTATTGATAGTCAAGGTAAAATAGCGTTGAACCGGATTTGGGAAGGCTTCCAGAGAAATATTGCGAATGCTCTCAAAAGGCAAGACTTCGACATCCACCAATTCGCGGTCTTCGGCAAAAAATACATTATCTTGAATCCACTCTACTGCCGTATTGCGTTTGATAACATCCGACAATCGCGTGGCTTTAATCTCTTGTTTTTGTTCATTGGTCAGTATGTCATCGTTTTGATAATAATACAAATCGCCATCGCGCAATTGCTCAAATTGTTGTTTGAGAATGGTATATAAAGTTGGTCCGACGATAGCCGACGGCAAGTGGTCTTCCGACATCAAACCTATCCACGGGTCAAGTTGATTGACATCATCATAGACAGCAGAAAGCGAATTTTCGATGTCAGTATCAGAGGTAATATCAGAAAAATCACTGACAGGCGATAGTCCGAAATTTTGCCGAACGGTATTATAATCCGCTACGCCGCGCTCACGCGCACGCTGCATATTGATAGACAATAAATCAAGCCCGCCATATCCCGGAGGTCCAAACAAAAAGTTGCGTAAATCATTGACAATCAATGGGTCAACAAATTGATGTTTTTGTATTGCCATACCTCTGAAAAATGGCTCTATACCGCCTTGCTCCACCAAAATTTCGGGATGGAAAAAAGCATCGCGCAGGTGAATACTACCAAAACTCAGCGTGTCACCGCCTTCGTTATACCGCAATACCCGACCATTGACCATCGTATGCCCGAAGCGATAAGCGGCTGCTGAAAAGACATTAAAAATAGCCGGATTGATATAGTTTTTATATCCGGTATATGGATTCAATTCTATACCAATAGCGGGTAAGAATTCTTGATATGTAATAGCTTGAATATATGCTCCGACCATCTTACGTGATTGTTGGAAAAGTTCCTCATCTGTCCAGTCAGGATGTGCCGCAGCAAACTCATCACACAGTCGGTTATGCTCTCGCATAAATAAAGTATGAAAACACATCAGGGTAGGTTGCTCATTGGCGCGGATGTCACCTGCAATGTAAAATTTATCAGGAAAAAACGCACCGTCAAAAATCATAAAAGGCGCATCGTGGTCCACTTCATCCGCTTCCATTCCGGTCACTGTATTAAAAGGTAAGAGATTTCCGGCTGAAGTTTTGAGTTTGCCGCCTTCGTGCGTGCGTAGCCAGTGCATGCGTTCTTCCGTCACGCCATATACCGCCGAACCGTCGATGAATGCCGTAATTTCGTTGATGTGCCTACGCATATTGCCGGGTTCCGTTCCGCTTTCGGGGTCGTACAGCGAGCGTCGCAACGGAATTTCTACATTCCCCATACCGTCGGGGTCAAAGTCAATATCACCTGCCGGTACATGTATGGGTAGGTGTTCGGTTGGGTGATCGTCATTCAAATTAATATCATGGTCGATGAATTGTCCCCAACCCCAGATATAATCACTCAAGCCTTTTTCATTGGGTAAAAATTCGGTTTGTTGGCTTATCGAATTACTAATCGTGCGCGGATTCGGGCGGTCGGCTCCGGCAGGTTCGGCATAGCCGTCTGCAAAGGCATTATCCGTAACTCTCTGGAAAAAACCATCGGCACAACCCCATTCGGGATGAAGCTCATTATTACCAAATCCATCTATGCTACGGTTCTGAGCTTGTAAGGCGAGACTTATCAACACAAGGTAAAAAGTCAGTAAAGTTTTTGGTTTCATAGTACACTGTCTATTTTTGCTTATCATTTGTTGAGTAAACATAATTTTTGATTATGTTTTGATAAATAATAATTATTATTCTTACAAAAGTATAATATTTTAATTCAAAATAAAGGATTTTCCGCAAAAAGTATTCACTTCATACATCAATTTATTTTTATTTAAAAAAATATGACACTGGGATGAAAAGTGTAATTGTATATGTTGAAAATTTATTTGGTATGTCATTCTCCTAAAAAACGATCTAAACTTTCTATCGGATAATGATGTTGTATCGGCTACCTTTATGAGAAGATTTTTTATGGAATTGGACTTTGGACAAAATGGAAATTTGGGT
Organism: uncultured Saprospiraceae bacterium; assembly: GCA_938028705.1. GTDB lineage: Bacteria > Bacteroidota > Bacteroidia > Chitinophagales > Saprospiraceae > JAHDEO01. Next base: position 5,599 of record CALIZI010000449.1, read on the forward strand.
AGTGTTCGACAAAAATAGGGTAATTGATTATACGCGAGTTGCAAGGCGAATTCCTTTGTTAAAAACAGATATTTGAGTATTCAGACACCCATTTTTCATAAAAACATTCGCCTTGCAACTATTCCCTATTTTAATCGAACACCTCCGAAATTTGGAAACTCGGTTTAAAGCTGTAACTTATTGATAATCCGCTAAATAAATTTTATTATTAAAATAAAATATGTAAATAATTATTTTTTGTAAAAATCTAAAAAAGTCCCGATAGTTATCGGGATTACCTAATTTCCAAATTCCCCAATTTCCTTTGTCCAAAGTCTAATATGGAATTAATGAAAAAAATATTAAATATAGGATTTACGCAAATTGTTGCTTTGCTTTTTCCAGTGTTTGCGGTAATAGTCTTGTGGTGTACGGATGATGTACGAAGCGATAATTTGACCTTTGATATTGAGGCGATACGCGAGTTTCCAGTATTAGAAACATCGTATTTGTACCTGATGATCAATGGATTGACGATATTATTTCCTTTTTTATTGAGCTTCGACAGGCGAGTACATTTTTATAAGAAATGGAAATATCTGTTGCCTGCTATGTTGTTGACGGCATTGGTTTTTATTCCTTGGGACATCTATTTTACGCGAGTTGGTGTGTGGGGTTTTAATCCGAATTATTATTTTACACCATTCAAAATTTTAGGATTACCGATAGGGGAGTGGCTCTTTTTTGTTACTGTACCTTACGCTTGTGTTTTTATTTATGAATGTTTAAATTATTATATTAAAAAAGATATTTTTAAATATATCGAACCTATCATTACCTATTTGCTCGTAATCGCACTGCTTACCTTAGCTATCCTTCAATGGGGAAAAATATATACCGTCACTACTTTTTTGCTGACGGCAACCTTATTGATGTATTATATTTTTACCAATAAAAGAGCGCAGTTGAGCCGTTTTTATTTAGCGTATTTGGTGAGTATGCTTCCGTTTTTTGTGGTGAATGGCGTACTTACAGGGGCAGCCACCAAAGCACCGATTGTAGTCTATAATAACGCCGAAAATCTCGGTATCCGCTTAGGAACAATTCCCGCAGACGATTTGGTATATGGCTTTTTGTTGTTATTAATGAATGTAAGTTTTTTTGAAACATTTAAACGTAATGGTTAATGGTTAATGGTTAATGATTAATGATTAATTTTGAAATAGACTTGTACAGCTTTGATAATCAATTATTTAGAATGAATTTTATTTTATTGAAATATTTATTATAAATTAAAATTATATTTAAAAACAATTATCTTGACAATGTCAAATTAAATTTTTATTAAATATAAATAAGGTGCTTCGTTCTGAATTTGACCTAAAACTTGTCAGACATTTTGAAAATGTCAGACAAGTTTTAGGTCAAATTCAGCGCAGATTTCCTATTTCAAACAAAGACGCATTCTTATTTTTTTAAATTTAACATTGTCAAGATACAGTATAATGTTTTAATTTTAAAATATTTATATAATATTTATTTATTAAATTTTATTAAAATAAAAATAATATTAACATCACATAATTACAATACAAAGTTGAGTTTTAAGGCAACTCTCTACACTTCTACATTCGATATTCAAAAATACTTCAATATTCAAAACAAGGTGCCTGCCTGTGCCGGAGGCACTACTCCAAGATGTAGATAGGCTTTATCGGTTGTTTCGCGCCCGCGTGCGGTGCGTTGGATGTAGCCTTCTTGAATCAGGAAAGGTTCGTGGACTTCCTCTATCGTTCCAGCTTCTTCGCCCACTGCCGTAGCAATCGTACTGATGCCCACAGGTCCGCCCTTGAATTTATGAATAATCGTTGCCAGTATTTTATTATCCATTTCGTCCAGTCCGCTCTCGTCCACATTGAGGGCAGAAAGTCCGTATTTGGAAATCGCTAAGTCAATCGTACCATTACCTTTTATTTCTGCAAAATCGCGGACGCGGCGCAACAAGGCATTCGCAATACGCGGCGTACCGCGGCTACGGCGCGAAATTTCCAAAGCCCCGTCATCTTCTATTTCTATTTCGAGGATACCCGCCGAGCGTTTGACGATATTTGTCAGGGTCGGTACATCGTAATAATCCAAATGACAATTGATGCCAAAACGCGCCCGCATTGGTGCGGTCAGTAAGCCCATGCGGGTCGTCGCACCTACGAGTGTAAAGGAATTAAGCGTAATTTGAATACTCCGCGCATTGGGTCCGCTATCAATCATAATATCAATCCGGTAATCCTCCATTGCCGAATAGAGGTACTCCTCCACCACATTATTGAGCCGATGAATTTCATCTATAAACAGTACATCGCCTTCGTCCAGATTGGTGAGTAGTCCGGCAAGGTCTCCGGGCTTTTCGAGTACCGGTCCCGAACTCATTTTGAGGTTAGCTTCCAGTTCATTGGAAATGATATGCGCCAGAGTCGTTTTCCCCAATCCGGGCGGTCCATGTAATAGAACGTGGTCGAGTGCCTCACCACGTTTTTTTGCCGCTTGTATAAATATATCCAGATTTTCCACGAGCTTAGGTTGCCCCGCAAAGTCACTGAGCGACTTAGGACGTAATGCGCGTTCTACCTGTCGTTCTTCCGGCAGGAAATTTTCATCGGTTGGATCCAAATGAGTGTTTTGCATGATGCTCAAAATTACATAAATTCAAACGCAAATTCAAATGGTGTCGTGTCGTGATTCGTAATTCGTTGATTTTGCTCAACTCATTTGCGTAAGTCCTACTCGTCTGACGAATGTTGTTATGAAATACAGTGATTTATCTTATAAATATTCGCTCTTCATAAAGGGATTCGTCTGACGAGTATTCGCTTAGGCAAAATTAGGCGCATAGCCGTTGATTTGTGATTTATTTTCTGAAAAAATATGTATTTCCACTATCTCTGACAATCAAATAATACGTACTTTTAACAAATATTTTACTTGCAGTCCACAGTTTATCAGTCTGCCGTCCACAGTTCAATTTCCCATATCAACAGCGGACAGCCGACTGACAAACTGCGGACTAAAATAAACATAAAAATGAGAATACTAATTATCGGAGGAAACGGAACGATTGGCAGTAAGGTGAGGGATTACTTTGCGGCAGAACATGAAGTTGTCGTTGCGGCACGTACCAATGGCGATGTCAATGTAGATATTGCGGATAGTGCGTCCATACAAGCCTTGTTTGACAAAACAGGTAAATTTGATGCCATCATCTGTGCTGCGGGTGAGGCAAAATGGGCTCCTTTCGACGACCTGACCGAAGAAGATTATTACATCGGGCTGCGAAGCAAACTCATGGGGCAGGTCAATCTGGTACGCATCGGACGAAAACACCTGAACCCGAATGGCTCTATCACACTCTCAACGGGTATCTTGGCAGACGACCCTGTAATCAAAACCACCAGTGCGGCTATGGTCAATGGCGGTATCCACAGTTTTGTGCAGGCGGTGGCTTTGGAGTTGGAAAACGGCATTCGGGTCAATGTGGTTTCATTGGGCGTAGTGCAGGATGCTTACGAAAAATACAAAGGTTATTTTCCCGGACATAATCCTGTGTCGATGACCAAAGTTGTCAATGCCTACGCACGTAGCGTACAAGGTAAAACCAACGGGCAAATCATTCGTTTTTATGAATAATCGGACTTTGAAATGAATATTAGACTTTGGACAAAGGAAATTGGGGAATTAGGAAATTCGGTAACCCCCTCTTTTTTAGATTTTTACAAAAAAATAATTAATTACATGTTTTATTTTATTAATAAAATCTATTCAATTAATTATCAGTGAGTTACGATTTTAAACCGAGTTTCCCAATTGCCTAATTCCCATTTTGTCTAAAATCCAAAATGAATACTGAACGTCATTTTACTACCCATGTAGAATGACGTTTTTTTTATGAAAAAAAGGACATGTTTAAATTTCGCAGAAAAGTAGCAGCGAAACGGCTTACCGAAGCATCATTTGTTGACCTACGGCTATTCAGATTTGAAAAGTTTTCGGGCGCAACTCAAAGCCATAGAACGCTTTTACAATTACCAACGAAAGCAAGAGCGATTGGGTTGGCGCACACCCGTAGCTTATGAGCAATATGTAGATAGTCTGTCTCAAAAGCAGCATCCTTCATTGTTCTTATACTGCTTTATGGTTAGATTGTTACATTGTTTTATTGTTGTATATAGCCAAAATCAAATCATAAATACCTGTTTATCAACAATATAGCAATATAACATTTTGTAAAATAAAAAGTATAATTTTAAACCTAATACAGTATTCATCGTTTTAGACTAATGTAACTTGCAAACGTGATGGGTTTTTTAAGGGATATTTCAGTAAAAAGTTGTTGAAAAACACAGAAGAAAAAAGAAAAAAATGAGTTCACCCAAAATCAATTTTGAGTGAACTCTTTTTATCAACTTTTTCGCTGACCGAAGCTATTCCTTGACAGGTTGCTCCCCAGCAGAGCCTGTCTCCGCTTCACTTCGGACAGCTATTTAATAATTATTATTTTTATTCACAAAGTAGGTTGAATACATTTTGGGGGATCTTTGGGTGAAGCTTGTCAACCTATTTTATGGACTAACAATTAGTCTGATTAACCAATCAACTAATTAACCAACATACAAATTACTGCTTAACAAATTTTTCAGAAATCACCATATCACCGGAAACAAGTCTGACGAAATAGAAGCCGGATGTCAGGTCACTCATATCCAATTGTACCTGTGGTACATTATCTGCACGACGTGTTTGTGTATGAATGGTTTTGCCTGTAATATCCAGTACCGAAATCTGTACATCATCCGCACTGTTTAAGTTGTAATAGACGTTCAAGACATCTTTTACCGGATTTGGAATGAGTTGGATACTTGTACCATTCTCGCCTTCGGTCAATCTCATATAGTCCGAATCATCGTACCACAAGGGAGCTACGCCACCGGAAAGGCAGAAGTTGCGTGTTTGTGTGCTTCCAAAACCGCCGCCGCCACTGGTCAGTACCGTACCGTTGGCATCCGTAAGGGTATAATTTCCGCACAAGCCGGGCGCAACAACTGTACCGAGTGTAGCCACCACACTTCCGGGTGTAATCAGTGTACCGGGCGTGATAAATGTACCGCTCGATGAAGCCGTACTCTGGAACGGACACATACCATTATTGACAGAATCAAAGAAAGTCAAAGTGTAACAACCATCAGCCAGACAAGCATTTTCTGTAAGGCTTGAATTACCACTCTGCCCACCATACGTACCACCTGCCGCTACAATATTGCCATTAGCATCAGTGATATTCCAGGTCGTCTGTGCAGGGAAGCCATCGAAACTAATATCCAAATCAACCGTAGCACATACAGGCGTGACATCACAAGTCTGATTACCATTATTATCTTCAAATAGTTGAATATTTCTAAATTCAGAAATACCATTGCCCGTAGCATCATCATCCGCAGTGAGTACCAGGTACTGGAATGTACCTGTAAAATTAGAACCAACAGGAATTGTAAAACTCTCCCAGTTACCACTCCCGCTGTAGGTTGTTATGGGATAATCTCCTGTGTAACCTTGATTACCATAGAGTACATAACGATGGTCAGGCGTGAAAATAAGGTCATTGTCAAAAGCTACTTCATGAATTTCACCTTGTACCGTACTTCTAAATTCAAATGTAATGACGGTACTCGCTGTAACATTATAATTAATAGGAATAGCCTTCCAGCCATTGCCTGTAATCAGCACTTCATTACCGTTTACAGTGGCTGTACCTTGGTCATTATCGTTAGCATCGTAGCTGATGATACCGCTGAAATCAAAGCTGCTACATACATCTGCCGGACAAGTGGGGCAGGTAGCACCACCGCAGTCCACACCGACTTCATCTTGGTTGAGTATGCCGTCATCGCAACTTGGCGGCGCACAAGCGGCTACAAAACTCTCCGTACCATCGGTATTGCTGTTGGCATTACCTTGTGAAGCATTGTCACCAAGACCGCGACGTGCAAAGGCTTCCTCGATAAGGCATTGATTGGCACCATTGTACAGAGCTTGGTCGGCAGCAAGTATGGCGTTGCGCCCATCCACAAATCCCGGATTACAAGGTTGCAATTTCAAACCTTCGGTGACAAGTGCCATCGCTATATTATTACCGCCTGTACCATAGTGCAGGTCGGGGTCATAACCGTAGGTGTCAATCAAATCCCAAGTCATTTCCCAGAGCATGGCACACCAAACGGAGCCTACACCATGTGGTACGGCTTCGGTTTGAATATCATTATATGTATGCAGATTGACAGTCATGTCAGTAGTGTAAGGATAGGTACGAATACCGCTCCCCGTAGTCGATTGTCCGAGTGCAAATGTACCGATAGGTCTTATATCGGTGCGGGTATCACTGGGGTCGATGGTCATCATCAGACCAAACCAATCTGACCAACCTTCTCCCATTTGCTCGCTGCTGCCCAGGCAATTAGAGTTGTTTGCTCCACCTGTCAGGCGAATGGAGATACCATGACCATATTCGTGAACGATGATACCATTGTCGAAGTCACCATCTCTGGAATTTGAATTGCCCGATACTAAAGTGACATTGACCGTAGGAATCTGAGCGCGAATGGTCGCACAATCTGCCTGAGAAATCATGACAGCCGGAATCGTAACGCTAGCACCGCTGGCACCGGGAGCCATAGCAATAGGTGCGCCTGCTACATTATTACATACAATGACCGCGATGGCACCTGCATTTTCAGCATTCAGACATTTTACCCCAAATTCGCAATTACCTCTATCAACTACTGCAATATTTCCACTGATAGCTCCGCCATTAACGAGTGTACCACAACCTTCAGTAGGCGCAGCACTGCCATCATCTACAATAACCAAATTTCCAGTAACATTATATGAGCCTTGCCCAAATTGCCCGGCTTCTGTAACATATCCGCCTGCAATAGGTCCGGGAGAATTGACATTCAACACACCCGCAGATGCACCCGTCCAAAGGAACATTTGCATTCTTCCGTTGCTACCATCAGCAGGGGTAGAGAAGTTGGCATTATTTGTACCACCGCCGTCTTGGGCATCTGCAAATACGTAATCGCCGCCTGCACCACCGTTTCCATAATTATTTTGTTGGAAATTACCACTGGCTTCATCAAAACCATACTGGTACCACACATCGTGCGTAAGATTATTCCAATAAAACAGGTTGGTGATAGCTGCCGAGCGGGTAGGGTCTGAATTAGGATTGGCATTGAGATTGACCGTAAAATCAAAATCCAAAGAAGCAGTACCGTCAGGGCTAAAGCCCGTACCGTTATTGCCATTGGCATCTTCTTGTGCATGTACGTTATTACCTCTTGTAATGGTATATTCTGCGCCATTGGCACCGTTGGTATCATGCCAGCCAAAAGGTGAAGCTATGGCATCAGCCGGATTGACAATCAACTGACGACCTCCATGAATAGGACTTTCCACAGGTTCGGGATATACACGATACGAATCGGGCTGAAAGAAAGAAGCATCTTCATCTTCTTGATGACTCTGCGATTCGGGCGCATATTGGTGTACATGTCCTTCTTCGGCACATTGCTCTACATCAAAATTGCAATATACCGTCCAGTTGACGGTGTTGAGAATTTCACCTGTGAGTGCATCAGTACGTATGCTTAGGTAGTCAGCATCTTCTTTTTCGTCAATTGCCATATCCCAGGCAAGGCGGAGTGTACCGTCTTCCATGGGTTGATACATCAATTGCATACGAATATCCGAATTGGAGATGCTTCCGGCTGAGAAAATAGAGGCATTGCCCTGCTGTTCTTTGAAAACGGGCAGGTTGGACAGGTCGTACTGTAAAGCCTGTGCCGCTACTTCAAGTGCTTTTCGTGCTTCCAAAGAAGGTGTTGTGGTATTGATTTTGGACGCAACATTGCCGATGAATTGATTGTCCATAATCAACAGTTCGCCGTCGGCTTTAACATGAATCCCCATCACTGCATTATGAATGGGAATATTGGCGTGTTGTTGTTGGATGTAGTAGTGGGCTACACCGCTTCTCGCACTTACGTGAGAACTCGTCATCAGATAATTTGAAATATCTGCATTGGTTTGTTCATAGGCATTCGCCGAAGCACGTATAAAATCATCTATTTGCGCTTGTGAGTATGCTCCGACAGCTAATGACAACATTAGTAAAGCCGAGCATGATACTTGAATGAGTAATTTCATTAGTATGGTTATAATCGTTATGTTAGTGAAAAAATAAGCTTGGCACAGTAATAGAAAGTTATTTTAAAATAAATAAAATTCGTAATACATATTTTAATAAAAATACATTATAAAATAATTTTTAATTTATTAAAAAAATATCTTTTTTACTGCAACCAGACAGAAATTAATTTATTAGTTTATAGGGTTTATTGAGTTGTTTGATATGAATCAGAGTGAATCTCACGCTTGAATCAAGAATACATTATGTTTTTTAATATAAATTATCAAGATAACTTGACAATGTCATGTTCGATTTTTATTTAATATAGTTGACATTTTACTCTTGAATTTGGGCTAAAACTCGTCTGACATTTTCAAAATTTACCGATGATGTCATATTTTTCTATCAATGTTTAAATGTCTGACGAGTTTTAGCCCAAATTCGGAAAAAAATATCCCATGTTAGACACAAATATATTTTTATTTTTAAAGCATGACATTATCAAGATAATTTATTTATTAAAAAAAATAAAATATCAAATCACTTTATCAACTCTACAAACTCTTCGTTAATGTTTGATAAATTTTCGCGCTGTTATCACGCCATTATTTATAAATTGAAGGAAATAATAACCGGGAGTTAGCGCAGACACATCAAGTTGGGTCTGCTGCATACCTTCTAATGCGGTGATCTTATTTTGCTGAATGATTTGCCCTGTCAGGTCAAGGATGGAAAGTTGTACATCGTTTGTTTCTTCCAGTAAGTAATTGACCGTCAGTGTATGATTGACAAGTGTGGGAATGATGCTCACTTCTGTATCAGGTGTATCGTATGGAGTGGAAATATCACCGTCTATTCGTGGAGCAAGACCACCGGACAAACAGAAATTGCGGGTTTGGAGTGCGCCGAAGCCGGCACCGCCGGATGCCAGTGTTGTACCGTCTGCATCCGTCAAAGTGTAATTGCCGCAGATGCCCGGAGTAATAACTGTTCCCAAAGTAGCGACGACACTACCCGATGCGATTAGTGTGCCGGGCGTAATGAAGGTGCCGCTGCTTGAGGCGGTGCTTTGGAATGGACACATACCATTACTGACCGAATCATAGAATCGAATAGTGTAACATCCATCGGGCAGACAGGCATTTTCGAGTGTGGAGGAATTGGCAGCCAATCCGTTGTAATTGCCGCCGGAAGATACGACATTGCCATTGGCATCTAGTATATCCCAACTGGTTTGATTGGGTGAACCGTCGAAATTGATATTAAGGTCAACAGCTGCACAAGCGATATTGCAAGGCGTACAAGTGGAAGCACCGCAGATAAGGTTGGTGCCTGTACAGTTTTGAGTTCCATCGCCGCAGGGGTCATATTTCACTAAAAATAATCCTTCTGAGCGATTGGTGACGGCAATTATGCCACTTGGAAAATAAGGGTAATTGCTCCAACTTCCGATATAACCTACATTATTGTCAGAAGGATAGACATCGAAGTACGCTACTTCACTAATTGCAGTCGGCGAAACGGTAGATACATCATAAATCCGTAGTCCTGAGCTGTAATTGGAGAGGTAAGCGTAGTTGCCTTTGACGTAGAGGTTGTGGTCGGTAGAGGCATTGGCTGATTCGTAGTAGCCCAAATATATCGGTGCATCGAGGTCGCGGATGTCCCAGAGGTGGGTGCGGGTGTTGTGTCCGTTTCCGCCCTCATCAATTTCATCGTTCATCAGGAAGTATTCCTGGTTTTCGGTCGTCCAGCCTTGATGGGTATATCGGACTCCTGCGTAACCTGTTCGGGAGATTTGGGTCATATCTGTTTTGTCGGTTACATCTACAATGGTGAGCGTATTGGTATTGGAATTGAGGCAAATTTCTGCACCGATGTAGTCACTATCGGGTCCTATATAGTCAATGCATTGTGCATCATGAGTGTAGCCATCCAAACTAAAACACCCCGCAAAAGTCAATGCGGCTGGATTGCTTATATCCACTGCAAGGAGTCCGCTGCCACAATCATTAGCCCCTACCGCATAGGCATAGCCGCTACATTCATTGATAACAATATTGTGAGCACCTCCCACACCGATGCCATCGAAGGTAGATAAAGCCGTAAATATTTGTGGTGGTGTGGCTACATTTTCCAATTGGGTAAGGTCAAAGACCTGAATGCCATGACCGCCGGCTTCACTCACAATGTAGGCGTGATTTTTATAGGTTTTAATATCGCGCCATGTCGAATTACTGGTTTGTGTAGGCAACATACCGAGATAAACCGGATTCAGCGGGTCATCAATATTGAAAAATGCCGTACCTTCAATAAGACCAAGCAAGACAAATTCGTTGCCTGTTGCCGGATTGGTCCAGCCCCAGATGTCATTTGCTCCGGTAGAACCCATCGCAGATAAAGGAACCATGGAGTATAAATCAACATTATTGCAAGGATAACCCGCCGCCATACCACCCACACAAGGTGTTTGTGATTGCATAACATAGCCTGTCATCATTAACGTGATGAAAATGATTGTTCTTAGTGTATTCATAAATAAGGAAATTTGACTATACTATTTTATGGCTAGATTGTTACATGGCTTTATTGTTTGTAACAATGACGGAATTGCAAGTTAAATTCTTACTACATTGTTAAAAAAGTTTTTTAACTTTTTTTGGAATGTAAAATGTAAAATAATAAATGTAAAATGTAAAATGTAAAAGTGTCGATAGTACGCATATAAAATATTCTTGTTTTTTTATTTTATAATAATTTAAAAAATCAATTAAATACGAAAAAATGTATTTGTATTGCGTCCTACAACTTTTACATTTTAAATTTGATATTTTACATT
>CALIZI010000450.1 GCA_938028705.1 uncultured Saprospiraceae bacterium
ACCCATGTCTCACTTTAAATTTTATTCAATAATGGACAGCATTGGGCTTGAATTTGGGCTAAAACTCGTCTGACATTTAAACTTTGTCGGAAAATATGAGCTCATCGGTAGATTTTGAAAATGTCTGACGAGTTTTAGCCCGAATATTACTCAAAATAAGTTAGATTTTTATACATAAATTAAATTTTAAATTATTGAGTAAAATTAAACATTAAACATTTATTACTGTATTTTAAGTTGACTATCAATACTTAAAGAATTGCTGATATTTCTGCCAATATAAAGGAGTTTTTTGGATTTTTTATAGGTAAAAGGAAGTAAAATTGTGACGTTTGTCTTTGCATGGACAAAATTGAAGAAATGATGCAAGTTATTTTATTGATCAGTTTAACTGGAGACATTTCAAAATTTCGCAGATAAGACACGGATTGAACAGATTTAATGGGTAAAACGGATTCTTACCTGTTTCAATCTGTTTAACCCAAGTTGAATATGTAGCCCCCAAAAATCAGAGCGAGAAGAGTTGTCAGACGAATTCTTTTGCTAAAAGCGAAGATATTATCAAATAATCGGTGCCTTCTAAAACAGTATTCGTCTGACAACTAAACCACCTAAAAAACTTGGGGGCTACATATTCAACTTGGGTTAATCCTTTCAATCTGTATCCTATTTTCATGTTACAATTTTCGCTATGCGAAAAAATGAAATGCCTCATTTAACTTAGGAAACTCGCAATAACTTTGGTTTCGATGATTTTGAAATGAGAAAAAACATTTGGAATTATTATTTTTTAAAAATAAAATTATAAATTTTATTTAATTGTATAAAAATTTATAATTAAATGTTTATGAATTATTTTATAATTTAATTCATTTTGAAAAAATAATGGTCTAATTATTGAAGAAATAATCAAGCTGACAAAACACTTAAAATAAAAGTATTAATTTTATATATTTTTATAAGTTATTAATAATCAATAAAGTATATTTTATTTTCTCATTTCAAAATCATCGAAACCAAAGCAATAAACAAAAAATTTGTACATTGTCAGTATATTGACAAATAGAAGTGAGTATATTAACTACATTTGCACAAACATTTTTCAATGAAAAAAACTATCTTCATATTTTCATTTTTAATTTATACTACAAGTATTTTTGCTCAAACAACTGTCATTAATCAGAAGTTTGATGAAATGCTGCAATTGCTATTGAGCAATTCTGTACCACAAATTACAGTAGAGGAACTGGAACATAAGGACGGTGTATGCCTACTTGATGCACGTGAATGGGAGGAGTACGAAGTGAGCCACATAGAAGGCGCACAGTATATTGGTTATGATAATTTGAATAAAAAAATACTGGAAGATATACCCAAAGAACAAACCATAGTTTTGTACTGTTCGATAGGATATAGAAGCGAAAAAGTCGGCGAAAAATTACAGAAAATGGGCTACACAAATGTGTATAATCTTTACGGTAGTATATTTGAATGGGTCAATCAAGGCAATCCCGTAGTCAATGAAAATGGAACAACCACAAACATACATACGTACAACAAACGCTGGTCGAAATGGCTCGAAAACGGAACAGCGGTATATTAGTAACGCTGTCTGCCGGACGGCGAAAATACACACTTATGGAAAAATCGTATTACAATCCCGAAGACCTCAAAAAATTCGGTAATATCACTGAATTTCAGGAAGAAATGGGTAAGAAATTCTTTGATTATTATGGTGAAGTATTCAAAGAAGGCGCACTAACGGAGCGCGAAAAAGCACTTATCGCACTCGCCGTAGCACATTCCGAGCAATGCCCGTATTGCATAGATGCCTACACGTCCGACTGCCTCAAAAAAGGCGCAGACGAGGAGCAAATGATGGAAGCCGTACATGTAGCTGCGGCTATTAAAGGGGGTGCAGCACTTGTTCATTCGACGCAGATGATGAATCAGGTGAAAAAAATGACAATGTAAAGTAGCACAGGCATCCTGCCTGCACGATTTTGTGTATATTTGTACTATGAAATTCATGTTAGATGTCAAAAATAAGGAAGATTGGGATTTGCTCAAACCATTATTAGAGCGATTCGATATTGCTTATGAACGGGTATTGACGGAGGAGGAGAAACGGCAAAATGAGAAGGATTGGGAAATTATTATGAAGGGAGCGCACGATGATAATTTTGATGAGTTTTATGTACAATGGAAAGAAGATAGGAAAGACAATAAACCCATTTTATCTGAAGAAGAACGGGAAAAAAATTGGGAAATACTTATGGAAGGAGTCAAATTTGAGAACTTTGATAAGTTCATGAAAGATTTTGAAGAATATAGAAAAGACCCGGTAAGACCGTTTAGGGATTGATTACCGAATAATTAAAATAAAATTATGCAAGTTAGATTAGATATACCGAACAAGAACCATTGGGAGGCTTTAGTGCCATTACTCAAAGAATTAAATATTACTTTTCAGGTTAGTGAAGATAAGCATATTTCGGAAGAAGAACAAGCTAAGAAAGATTGGGAAATTATCAGGAAAGGAATTGAGGTAGATGACCCTGAACAATTTATGAAAGATTTTGAAGAAAGTCGTAAAGACCGTAAATTGCCATTGTGGGATAATTAAAATAAAATCATGGATAGACTTACAATAGATATTCAAAATAAAGAAGAATTAAAATTTTTGGAAGATTTACTAAATCGTTTGAATATTCATTTTCAAAAATCAAATGAAAACGGTATCTCTAAAGAAGAACAGGATAAAAAGGATTGGGAAATTATCATGAAAGGAGCGCACGATGATAATTTTGAAGAGTTTTATGCACAATGGAAAGAAGATAGAAAAGATCCACCAGAACCATATAGAAGCTAAACTATGATACTAATTGATAGCAACTTAATTATTGAATCCGCGCAGGATGAAGGACTTTATCTCAGAAGGCTAATCCAGACTAAAGAATGCTATGTCTCATTAGTCGTAATGTTAGAAACACTTGGTTATCATAATCTTACCAAAGCAAAGAAAGATTATTTTCACATATTTTTTTTGCAAGTACCTCAACTTCCCGTTACTCATGAAATCATCTTCAAAGCCATAGACCTCCGCCAAAAAAGAAAATTAGGACTCGGCGATTCCCTCATAGCCGCCACCGCAATCATTCACAATTGCACCTTATACACCCGAAACACAAAAGATTTTGATTGGATTAACGACCTCGAAGTTCACAATCCAATGGATAATTAGAAGATTACGAAGGCTAAGATAGAAATGTGTGAGTTTGGTGATTCACTCATTCAAAATTCACTCATTCACTCATTAATATGGCAATAAAACAAAGAAGTAAATCCCTCAAATCAAGGGACAATCAACTCGCCGATACCTTTTTTCAACTCAAGGTATTGAATGGTGTAGAGACAGTGGAGACAGACTTTCCGAAGTTTTCGGAAAAGGTGGCGAACTTAGGTTTTAAGCCATTCAAACCCACCAAAATTGATATTTTCCAACTCAATATCGGTAAACTCTGCAACCAAACCTGCGCCCACTGTCACGTAGATGCCGGACCCGACCGCAGAGAAGAAAATATGAGCCGCGAAACACTTGAGCGCTGCCTTGAAATCATCTCACAGATTGATGTTTCGACGGTAGATATTACAGGCGGTGCGCCGGAGATGAATCCGCATTTTCGTTGGTTTGTCGAGGAATGTTCAAAGTTAGGCAAGCAGGTGATAGACCGTTGTAATCTGACGATTATTCAGGCGAATCCTAAGTATCACGACTTGCCACAATTCTTCGCGAAACACAAAGTAAATGTCGTTTCGTCACTTCCCTATTTCAGCAAGTCACGCACTGATAGTCAGCGTGGTGACGGGGTGTTTGAAGATTCTATCAAGTCGCTGCAAATGTTGAATGAAGTGGGCTACGGCAAAGAAGGAACGGGCTTGCAATTGGACTTGGTCTATAATCCGTCAGGCGCATTTCTCCCTGCCGGACAGGAGACGCTCGAAGCTGAATTTAAACGCCAACTCAAACGCAAATACGACATCGAATTTAATCGCCTTTTTGCGATTACGAACTTACCTATAAGTCGCTTTTTGGAATATCTCATCGAAAGTGAAAATTACGAAAATTACATGACAGAACTCGTCAATGCTTTCAATCCGGCTACGGTGGAGAGCGTGATGTGTCGCAATACGATTTCCGTCAGTTGGGATGGCTACCTCTACGACTGTGATTTCAACCAAATGCTCGACCTCAAAGTCGCTGCCAAAGGACAACATATCAATGATTTTGATTTAGAAGAATTGGCAAACCGCAGCATTGTTTTGAACCAACATTGCTACGGCTGTACGGCGGGTGCAGGTTCAAGTTGCGGAGGAGAAATAACGTAGAATAGAACGCGGATTTTGCGGATTGAACAGATTTACGCGGATTTTTTATTAACCATTAATCATTAACCATTAATCATTAACCATTAACCATTAATAATGAGTTATTTAGATACTACAATAGACGTTTATAAAAAAGCAGCAGAAACGCCTGACATTGGTTTATGTTGCACTACAACTCCCGTTTGGCAATTGCCAGATTTGAACATGCCCGACATTATGTTGGAGATGAATTATGGTTGCGGAAGCACTGTAAATCCACGCGATTTGGTCAATGACCCTAAGATGCTCTACGTAGGTGTAGGCGGTGGCATGGAGGTTTTGCAATTTGCTTATTTTAATAGAAATAAAGGCGGTGTTATCGGCTTGGATGTAGTGGATGAAATGTTGAAGGCTTGTGACCAAAATCTACATATTGCGGCAGATATTAATCCTTGGTTTGAGCGTGATTTTGTGGATTTACGGAAGGGTTCTGCCTTGGATTTGCCGATTGCAGATGAGTCGATTGATATTGCGGCGCAAAATTGTTTATTCAATATTTTTGAAAAAGACGACCTGATACAAGCACTCAAAGAAATGTATCGCGTCTTGAAACCTCATGGCAAATTGGTGCTTTCCGACCCGATTTGTGAGCAGTCAATGCCGGAGAACCTGCAAGCAGATGAACGCCTTCGCGCGCTCTGTCTGAGTGGTGCGATTCCCTTGCAAGAATATTTGGATATGATTACAGGAATCGGCTTTGGTACAGTCGAAATACGTGCGCGTCGTCCGTATCGCGTACTTGCGCCGGGGCATTACGATACGCCCGAATTGATATTTATCGAAAGTGTCGAAGTCTGTGCCATCAAAGACCCGATGCCCGAAGATGGTCCTTGTGTATTTACCGGAAAATCAGCGATTTATTACGGCGAGGAAGAAAATTTTGATGATGATAAAGGACATGTTTTAGTACAAAATCAACCCATGGCAGTTTGTGATAAAACAGGTGGCGCATTAGCTTCTTTGGGGCGAAATGATATTTATATTTCGGACAGCACTTGGTTTTATGACGGTGGTGGGTGTTGTTAGACAATCAAAAATAAAACGTAGAGAAAATTCATGAATTTTCTCTACGTTGGTCTTTCCTTATCAATCAAAATTCTCTATCAAAACACCTATTTTTCCCATCTGTGCATCTCTTAATGCTTCCATGATTTTCGTTTGCGTATTCATCACAAGTGGACCGTAGGAAGTGACTTTTTCGCCGATAGGTTCGCCGGATAAAATGATAAATCTGGTGTTTTCATTGGCTGAAATTTGTACCGTATCGCCGTCATTATCAAACCATAACATATCTTTTCCCTTCACAGCCTGACTATTGATTTCCAAGTTGCTATCCAACAAATATAGACAAGTTCATCCGTAACCCAAGTTGAATATATAGCCCCCAAAAATCAGAGTGGAGAGAGTTGTCAGACGAATTCTTTTGCTAAAAGCGAAGATATTATCAAATAATCGGTGCCTTCTAAAACAGCATTCGTCTGACAACTAAACCACCTAAAAAACTTGGGGGCTACATATTCAACTTGGGGTAGGATAAAAGTAGTTGACACTTTTTCACGCAGAGAACGCAGAGGTATGCTACATCAAATCTCTGCGAACTCTGCGTTCTCTGCGTGATACTCAATTTGGATAATCTGTTACATTTCAAAAAAGTGTCAACTACTTCGATAAACATGTCCAAAATACAGCAAAGTATTGAAGCCCGTCGGTATGTCGAAAGTTGCCGAAGCATCGGACTTGATTTCGCCACGCATCAAGAGCATCGGGGAGAAAGTCTTGCACCACCTTTACTAAAGCATACAGATGTTGTTCCGCGAATAGAATAAACACACCAGACAACATTTCTACTTATCCATGTCTCCCTTTGGTCGCCACGACAGGTACACTGAACGTTCTAGCCAATTCAAACATTACTGCCCAACCATATTTTGGAGAATAACGTTAATAGTAAAAAGGCATCTATCTATTACTGGACTTTGGATATTGGGGAATTAGGAAATTTGGTATTAGGTATTCCGATAGTTATCGGAATAGTTATCGAATAATTATAAAATTAAATTAATTATATGTTTTTTAATTTTAATAAAATAAAACACCTGATAATCAATTACTTACGGTCTAAAATCGAATTTCCCAGTTACCGAATTTCCAAAATGTCCAAAGCCCAGCTATTAGTAGTGAAGATGAACAAAACAAAACAAAACAACGAACATTCAACATATCTTTCGTAATCCTTGTGTTAAACGTCATCTTTATAGTAGTAATTCATCAATAAAAAATCGATCATAATGAAACCATTGTACTACAGCTATTTAATTACCCTCCTACTATTTATTGGAGTTAATTACTGTTTTGGGCAAGCGCAAAATCAGGAAGTAACACCTTATACTACATTGTATCCTTTTGAAGAAAATGGTTGGTATGGACTGATAGATTCTGTAGGACGAGTGGTGATTGAAGCGCAGTTTTCAGCAATTTGGCCTGACGACTTTTTTTATGGCTCAGATTTTTCTATTGAAAAATTAAATAGGGAGATAGCTTACACCTGGGATCAACGAAGCAAAGAGTATCAAGATGCTATAAAATATAACAAGACAGAATTAATAAAAAAAAGGAAACGGATAATTCCAGAAGCCCCTACTTCTCCAAGTAAGCTACTTTTTTACCTTTTAAACACCATGCTTTTTATTTTTTAAATGAATGGGCGGTAGTTAGAATAGACGATAATTATGGCTATATAAATTCCAAAGAAGAAATACTTCTTAATGTAAGCGATTCTTTAAAAACAGCTATTAGAAATAGCAATTCTAAAACAAACCGAAAAGAGGAATCTAATTACTGGGAACAAGCAGAAAAAACAAAAAATAAAATTGAGCTACTACACCCTAATAAATATGAATACCTAAAACCACTTATAAATCATCCGCATTTTATTATTGCTAATCAAAAAATAAAAGGAACAGTTAAGGTAGGTTTGCTGAAATTAGATACGCTAAAAAATAAAATAGAAACAATTATTCCTTTCAATGTAAGATCAATTTATGATGGAAAGTATGAGGGCTTAGTAAAGGTAGGTGATGAACAAGGAATTCGACTTTTTAAATTGTCAGATAAAACTTTTTTAACGCCTGTTTTTACTGGTCTTGGGCATGGACTAAATGGATATATAGCGGCACAAGTAAATCATAAATGGGGTGTTATAGATTCCTTGGGTAATTGGTTGTATCCCCCTCGACTTGACTATCGTCCTGCTTTCCGAAAAGATTTAATTTCTATTATTAATAATGAAAAAAAAGTAGGTTTACAAGAAAATGGTCAGTTTAAGTTTACAAATAGCGATTTTGAAATAATGGGTAAGTATGGTTATCAATCTAATTTATCTATTTTTCATTTAAATGGTAAATATGGCATTATAAATACAGCTACAAAGGATACCGTATTAGCTCCTGATTATGATGACTTTTATTTTGACACCCATGCCCACTCGGGAGGACTGGAGTTTTCAGTAGCAAATAAGATTATAAAAAATAAAAAAGTAGGCTTAATAAATTTAGCAGGTAAATTAATTGCTCCTTGCATTTATACAAAAATAAATGAGTTGTCGAGATATAGAAAGGATGAGAGGCATTTTTTTAGAGTAAAAATTAATAATAAGCAAGGTATAATTGATCATGAAGGAAATGAAATACTAGCCCCTAAATATGATGAAATTAAACATATAAATAACGAAACCTATGCTTTTAAAAAGGGAAAAAAATGGGGCTATGTGTATTTAAGACAGGAATCACCACTCAATGAAAAAAAAGTAGTTTCGCCAAAATACACGAGTATTAGAGTAGATAATGGCAAAATCCTCTACACTACAAAAAGAGAAGAAAAAGAAAAAGTTTTAAATCTAATACCTAAACCAATTATTCGAAATCTTAAATTTACGCATCAAACTTCTTTAGGTGAAACATTCATACTTTTTCAAAATGCAGGAGAACCACTCGGCATATACAATAGCCAAACCAAAAAAATAATTATTCCTCCGACATACGACTCCTACACAAAACTGAACAACAGTCATTTGGTTTCCTTAAAAAAAGGTCAAAAATATAGTGTCTTTAATTATCGTACTGGCAATACATATCACAAAAATAAATTTGATTACATAGCTAGCCCATATGCAACAACAGGTGCTAATCTTACACATAAGTTCCACTCAAGCTACTCCACCTGCAAAGCTGTTAAAATAGATGATAAGTGGGGCTTAATGAATGCTAAGGGAGAAATTATTTTGGAGGCAAAAGCCAAAAAAATGCCAAGATTAAATGAAGAAAACCTATTTGAAATTCAAATCAATAATCATAATCATCTAGTAGATACAACTGGCAAAATAGTTTTAACTACTGAAATCAAAAAGGCTCCAACAGGCTACGGCTCTTGTATCCCTTTTCAAGAAGACAATTTGTGGGGTTTAAAGAATGCCGATGGAGAAATTATTTTTGATGCAGAATTCAGATATTGGCCAAAATTAAATAAACAAAACCTTTTTGAAATTTACATCGATGGTCGTTTTCACCATGTAGATACAATCGGCAAAATAGTTTTAGCTACTGATTTCACAGACATTAGTCCTACTGAAAATAGCGGTAAAAAAATGGTGATGTTTAAAACGGATAGTAATTTATGGGGCGTAGCCGATAGTAATTTCCAAGTAATATTCCACCCACAATTTGAATTATACAAATTTAAGCATAACTGGTTTTTGCAAGTACAAAAACAGGAAAAATGGTACTGGCTGAAACCCGATTTTACGCTGGGAGATACTGATTCTATACCTAAATTTAAACCTAATGGATATCCCAACTTTGGATATGATTTAGCTTATCCCTATAAGTACAATTTGAGCAGCCCTTATTTTATCGTAATCAAAAACGATAAAAAAGGACTTATTGATACTTTAGGCAAGGAAATAATTGCTCCCGAATATGAACGCATTTTTGTATTGTCCGATACCCTGGCAGTTGTAAAAAAAGAAAAAAAATACGGCGTATTAAACCTCCAAACAAAGACCTTGCAACAGCCAATAATTTTGGCATGTTTAGAAATATGGTTGACACTTTCTTGAAATGTAGTGAGCGTTCCAAATTGAGTAATCACGCAGAGAACGCAGAGTTCGCAGAGGGATGCTACATTAAATCTCCGCGAACTCTGCGTTCTCTGCGTGAA
>CALIZI010000451.1 GCA_938028705.1 uncultured Saprospiraceae bacterium
TTTAATTTTGATATGTATTTGTGGATATTCAAGTTGTATCGTTAGTTTACCCCAAAAAATAAATATTTTTTCCCAATATTTAACTATTCACCGAATATTTTTTTCTTTTTATTACCTTGTGCTATTTACATGATACAATCATTATGTAAATTTTGATAATTCGGAAATAAAGCATAAATTTGAACAAGAAAGTGATATTATTTTACAAAATCCAAAACCTATGGGTATTCGGGAAGCTATATTAGAAGATTGGAAAAGACAAGGACACCAACAAGGTCTTGAACAAGGCCTTGAACAAGCTGCACAAACTAAAAAAGAATTTGAAGAAAAGCAGAAGCTAACGATTCTTAATTTGCAAAAAGAAGGATTTTCCAACCAAAAAATTTCAACTATCATGAGGATTTCAGTTGATGAGGTCCTGAGATTGATTGAAGAAAAATAATATTTTTGAACGAAGCTGACATGAGGTTTATAAAATTTTATGTCTGAAAATCACCAATATTTTAAGAATGGGTATTCGGGAAGCTATATTAGAAGATTGGAAAAGACAAGGTCTTGAACAAGGCATTGCACAAACCAAAAAAGAATTTGAAGAAAAGCAGAAGCTGACGATTCTTAATTTGCAAAAAGAAGGATTTTCCAATCAAAAAATTTCAACTATTATGAGGATTTCAATTGAAGAGGTCTTGCGTTTGATAGACAAAAAAGAAGATTAAACTCCTCATGTTATGACTTTATTTAAAGTTTGTACAATACAACAGTGAATTTTACTGTTTAAATCAAACAATGATTATATAACAATAACGGAAGAAAACACTTAGAAAATTATGAATACAATTATCCTTTTTGGCATCCCCGGCGGTATGGAGTGGGTCATTATCCTCTTCGTAGTTTTACTTTTATTTGGCGGTAAAAAAATACCCGAATTGATGCGTGGTTTAGGTAAGGGCATCCGGGAATTTAACAGCGCGAAAGCTACGGTAGAAGATGAAATAAAACGCGGTATCAAAGAAGCCGAAGATGCCGAACCACTCAAAACAAAAGAAACGATAGAGAAGGAAGCGTAAAATAGTAGCGAGTGACGAGTAGTGAGTAACGAGTTATTCACACATCAAGACTAACTCACTACTCGTCACTCGCAACTCGCTACTATCTGTTCATCGCACCACACACACTAAGTGTTTGTCCAGAGATGTAGGTGGACATATCCGATGCCAAAAAAACAGCTGCATCAGCAACTTCTTTGGCTTGTCCCATGCGTTTGAGCGGAATACTTTGTAGGAAGGCTTTTTTGATGTCTTCATTGAGTTCTCCGGTCATTTCAGTTTCGATAAATCCGGGTGCAATGGCATTACAACGAATACTCCGCGAGCCGATTTCCTGTGCTACCGACTTGGTAAAACCAATAACTCCCGCCTTAGATGCTGCATAATTGGCTTGCCCGGCATTACCCGTCATACCCACAATAGATGTGATGTTGATAATAGAACCCTGTCGCTTTTTAAGCATGGCGCGCATAACACTTTTGGTGAGATTGAATACGGATTTTAAGTTGGTGCCGATGACCTGATCCCATTGTTCTTCGCTCATACGCAAAAGCAGATTGTCGCGGGTAATACCTGCATTATTGACCAACACATCTATCTGTTTATAATCTTTTAAAACAGCTTCTGCCAATGCCGCCGCTTCCTCAAAAGACCCTGCATCAGAACGGTATGCTTTCGCACAACTTCCCATAGCTTTCAATTCTTCTTCAAGCTGTTTCGCTTTTTCTTCCGATGATAAATACGTAAATGCAACGTGTGCGCCTTCCTCCGCAAATCGCTGTGCCATTGCCCGCCCGATACCGCGCGATGCACCCGTAATGAGGGCTATTTTTCCTTCTAATAATTTCATAAATATAATATTTGTATATACCCGATTGTAGAGACGCGATTAATTGCGTCTCTACAATCGGGTATATACGTGTAAATCATCTGTAAAATTAACGGATAGGTGTGTCATATTTGAACGAATCGTAAAAAATCGTAAATTTACGCGATGAATATTCCATATATAGAATTTTTGTTCAGGCCATTATTGCGCTCGGAACTATCAGACCACGACACATTGGACGAGTATATTGACGATATACTACCGAAAATTGCGCCGTATAGTGAAGATTTATACGAAGAGGAATATTATACCGAGAAACTATGGCGTGAGGTCAATGATCGTGATGAAGCACTGGACGTGATTGTTCATATTTTTAAAAAAAAGGATAGCCCGCACGAAATCAAAGAAAAATCGGATGCCGAAGGTCCGAATTACCTCAAATCCGTTGACGGTAATATCATGCAAGGGCAATGGGGAATAGTAGGTGCAAATGTCACCCTACGCACTTCCGCTAATTATGAACTATTTGAAAAAGCCTTTATCAATGATGACTTTTTTATCCTCAAAAAACATGGCGATAA
This sequence comes from uncultured Saprospiraceae bacterium, assembly GCA_938028705.1. Classification (GTDB taxonomy): domain Bacteria; phylum Bacteroidota; class Bacteroidia; order Chitinophagales; family Saprospiraceae; genus JAHDEO01. Next base: position 2,457 of record CALIZI010000451.1, read on the forward strand.
ACACAAAGATGGTAGTCGTCAATACCTCGTTATGGGCAAAGAATCCGTAGTCAAGGACTTGGAATGGCGCGATGTAGTGGAGTTATTATACGATATATATCGTTATCGAAATCAGTTTATTACGGTAATTTTAGTCGCGGCAATTATTGTTTTTGTGGTGCTGATGCTTTCACTTTATTAATTTTTATTGAATGAATTTTGAATTTTGAATGAATGAATATTTGAATGCAATAATGCTGCAATGAAAAATACTATCGCATTACAGCATTAATACATTATCTCATTACTTATTCATTCATTCAAAATTTATTCATTCAAAATTCAACATGGTCAGGCAACTATTTTCCTACATCAAAAACTACAGCACACTCGTCAGTCTCAATGTTGTATTCAACATACTGACCGTGCTTTTTTCGACGGTGTCGGTGGTCATGCTTGCGCCGTTTTTGGAGTTGCTGTTTGATATAAAAGAACCCACGCTGACCAAGCCCGCCCTCACCACAAGCATAGATGCCCTTATTCAATATTTCAATTATTACCTTAGCACACTTATCCTTGAAAATGGTCGTGAGGCGGCACTCGTCTTTGTTTGTGTGGTCATTGCGACAGTATTTTTTCTCAAAAATCTTTTTCGATACCTCGCCCTTGCTATGATGGCTCCGGTGCGTAACGGCATCGTACGCGATGTACGTGAGCACGTATTTTCGCGCTTGATTCACTTGCCCATGTCCTATTTTTCAGACGAGCGCAAAGGCGACCTTATCTCGCGCATGACAGCCGATGTACAGGAAATACAATGGAGTATTTTGAGCATGATTGAGGTTATTTTTCGTGAACCTTTGGCGATATTAGCATCGCTTGGTGTGATGCTCTACATTAGCCCGCGACTGACGCTTTTTGTCTTAGTATTACTCGCTTTTACGGTAGTCATTATCGGAAGTATTGGCAAGACATTGAAGAAAACTTCAGCAAAAGCACAGGATAGTTTGGGTAAAATATTGACGATACTTGACGAAGCACTTAGTGGCTTGCGTGTCATCAAAGGTTTCAATGCCGAAGCTACGCAGGAAGAAAAATTTAATGCCGAAAACAACCGCTATCGCCGCACGATGAATCGCTTGCTTTGGCGCAAAGATTTGTCCTCGCCACTATCCGAATTTTTGGGAATTTGTGTCATCGTCATCCTGCTGTGGTATGGTGCTGCATTGGTCTTTGACGAAGCCCTCAAAGCACAAACTTTTATCGTCTTTGTCACCATGTTTTACAACATTATCGGACCTGCCAAATCCTTCTCTACTGCTTTCTACAACATTCAAAAAGGGGCAGCAGCAGCCGACCGCATTAATGATATTCTGAAAATCGAAAATACGATAATCGATGCGCCACAAGCACAGCCGATTTATCATTTTAATAAAAAAATAGAATATAAAAATGTTAATTTTTATTATAATAAAAATGAAATTGTTTTAAATAATATTAATTTAAATATTGAAAAAGGAAAAACCATCGCGCTCGTAGGTGCATCGGGTGGCGGAAAGTCCACGCTCGCGGACTTACTTCCTCGTTTTTATGATGTTACGCATGGTCAAATAATGATAGATGATGTGGATATTCGCCAATACAAGCTGGCTGATTTACGGGCTTTAATGGGTGTGGTAACGCAAGAAGCCGTCTTATTTAATGATACGATTTATAATAATATCGCCTTTGGTTGGGGAGATGCAAGCCCCGAAAAAGTACACGAAGCAGCACGTATCGCCAATGCCCACGAGTTCATCATGGCAACAGAAAAGGGCTACGATACGTTTATTGGCGACAGGGGTAGCAAACTCAGCGGCGGGCAACGACAACGCCTGACCATAGCCCGCGCGATACTTCGCAATCCACCGATTTTGATACTCGACGAAGCGACTTCTGCCCTTGACTCCGAATCCGAAAAAATGGTACAAGATGCATTATATCGTATCATGGACGGGCGTACTGCGATTGTCATTGCACATCGCCTTTCTACGATTCGCAAAGCAGATGAAATTATCGTTTTGCAAGAAGGACAGATAGTAGAACAAGGCAAGCACGAACAACTCCTTCAACAAAACGGCGTATATCGAAATTTGATTCAATTACAAAATGAGGTGTGAGGTATGATGTTTGTATTTCATAGTTCTTTTCAAAAACTTCTCTTAAATTTGCAAATCAAAATAATTAAAATGACCATGAGAAATAGTATAATTCTATTAGTGGCAATACTTTGCCTGAGTGCTTGCAAAAAAGCAGTCTATAAGCGCAACTGCTGTGAACAATCCGGTGGTATTATTGCTTTTTTTGGCGGCTACCTGACCGTACCCAATGCCTTCACCCCGAATGGTGATGGCATGGACGATAAGCTCGTACCGATTACCTACGGTGTGGATACTTACACCTTGCGTGTGGTGCTTGGAAAAGAAACACTATTTGAAGGCACCAACGAAGGTTGGGATGGTAAAGTGGACGGTGAAATTGAAGACGGTATTTATGGCTATGTCATTGATATAGAGACGAGTAAAGGCGACATCAGACAAATACGCGGACAAGTATGCGCCATTACCGACCCTACAAATGCTTGTATTCGGGAAGCCTCAAATTGTGTATTTGAACATCAATTTGTACCCGATACAGACCCCGAAACTATCGGTGAATACGATACCGAAAACTTCCCCGGACCTGTTTTTTGTGAGGAGTAAAAAGTGTTGAAGTGTTGCAGTTGTATTTTTTGCTATGCAAAAATTATTTTCTTCAACACCACAACACCACAACACCACAACACTTCAACACTTGAGAATGAACTACCTGACGATAGAAAATATCAGTAAATCTTTTGGCGAAAATATCCTTTTCGAGAACCTTTCTTTTCATATTGCGAAAGGGGAGAAGGTGGCTTTTGTAGCGCGGAATGGTATGGGCAAATCTACGCTGCTCAAAATCATTATAGGCGAAGAAAGTGCGGAAGGCGAACAGGCAATGGTGAGATTACACAAGGATGTTAAACTTGTTTATCTGGACCAATCGCCGGAGTTGAATGATAAACAAACGGTGTTGGAAGCTGTTTTTGAAACCGATAATCCGACCCTGACCGCTATACGAAATTACGAAATGTGTTTGTTGCGCCCCAAGGAAGAGGAAGCCCTACAAGCGGCACTCGCCAAAATGGACGAACTCGAAGCATGGGATTACGAAGTGCAAATTAAGCAAATACTTTTTAAACTCAATATCAATGATTTAGAACAATCCATAGCCACACTTTCCGGTGGGCAGCAAAAGCGTGTAGCATTGGCGAAGGTATTGATTGATGAACCTGATTTTTTGATACTCGACGAGCCGACCAACCACCTTGATTTGGAGATGATTGAGTGGTTGGAGAATTACCTGACCAAGACAAACCTCACCCTGTTTATGGTGACGCACGACAGGTATTTTTTGGAGCGGGTGTGTGATACGATTATCGAATTGGATGAAGGACAGATATACCGTTATCGCGGAAATTACTCGCATTTTTTGATTAAAAAACAAGAACGCAAAGAGCATCAGGTACGTGATGTGGTGCGGGCGCGTAGCCTGATGCGTACCGAGTTGGACTGGATGCGAAAACAACCCAAAGCACGCGGTACAAAAGGCAAAGCCCGCATTGATGCCTTCTATGAATTGGAAGATAGAGCGAGTAAAAATATCAAGGAAGAAAGCTTGAAAATGGACATCAAAACTACCCGAATGGGTAGCAAAATCCTTGAACTGCACAATATCTCAAAGGGCTATGGCGATTTGAAATTGATTGAAAAATTTAATTATAAATTTAAGAAAAAAGACCGCGTAGGGATTATCGGAAAAAACGGTGCAGGGAAATCTACTTTGCTCAATTTATTACTGCAATTGGACAAGCCCGATACCGGAAAAATCGTAAAGGGAGAGACGGTGCAATTTGGTTATTATTCGCAAGACGGCATCCAACTTTCAGAACAAAAAAAGGTGATAGAGGTGGTGCGTGACATCGCGGAATATATCCCGATTGAAGGCAAAGGCAGGAACATTACCGCATCGGTTTTATTGGAGCATTTTCTGTTTCCGAAAGAGCAACATTATACTTTTGTACACAAATTGAGCGGCGGAGAACGCAGGCGTTTGTACCTGCTGACGATACTGATGCAAAACCCGAATTTTCTCATTCTTGATGAGCCTACGAATGACCTTGATATACTGACACTCAATGTGTTGGAGGAATTTTTGATGGAGTTTAAAGGTTGCCTTGTGGTGGTATCTCACGATAGGTATTTTATGGATAAATTGGTGGAACATACCTTCGTTTTTGAAGGCGATGGACTGATTCGTGATTTTCCGGGTAACTACACGCAGTACCGCGATAAACTCGAAACTGAAGCGCAACAGCCTAAAGAAAATGACGAACCCAAAAAGAAAAAATCCACCGAACCCGAAGCTAAAAAAGACCATCAAATCTCCCGCGAACAACGTAAAGCCATTAATCGTGTAGAGAATCAAATCAAAAAACTTGAAAATCAAAAAACGGAACTTTCTGCCAAATTTGGCGACCCCAACCTCAACCCCAATGACATCCCTGCATTAGCGAAAGAATTGGAACAAATCAAGCAACAAATCGAGGAGAAAGAAATGGAATGGATGGAGATGGTGGAGGAAATGTAAAATTTAAAATAATAAATTTAAAATGTAAAAGTGTATAACGTGAATTTTTTTTAATGTAAAAATGTTTTATTTTTTTATAATAAAATTTTTAAAAAATGAAATATAAAAAAATAGCAAGTATAGAACAGTATAATGAATACTGCAACATTCACGAGCAGCTAATGCTGAAAGAAGAATTGAGGGATGAAATTGAGTTATTAGAGTTGTTGATAGAGGATTATGACCGTCGAATGATGGCAGATAAATATGAAGAATTAAATCCTGTGGAGTTGTTGCGTTCATTATTGCGAGATGCCGAATGGAGCCAAAGTAAATTTGCTGAACAGGTAGGTATTTCACGCCAACTCGTCAATGATATTCTTGCTTATCGTAGAAATATCAGTAAAGAATTGGTCGTCAAATTTGCTGATTTTTTTGCCATGTCTCAAGAAGCATTCAGTCGAAATTACGACTTAAAAACTGACCGTTGACATTGTGCTTTGTTTGATTTCACAACCTCCTCTTCGTCTCCAACAAAGCCTTTTGCACATCCAAAATCCCATATCCGTACTGCTTATCTTTTTTGCCACGCATAAAAGGCGTATCTGCTGATTGGAGTAAAATATCATAGACTTCTTTGGCTTCCAATATCTTACCTTTTCGTTTTGCCATACTCAGTATCAGTCCTGCCGCACCCACTACAAAAGGCGCAGCCATAGAAGTACCGGTCAGTTGGAAATATTTACCGTCCAGATGTGGTGCAATGATGCCCTGTCCGGGAGCCATAATAAAAGGTTGATAATGCTCGCCATGATTCGACATAACCAGACGTTTTCCCTTCTGATTGACCGCACCCACAGCCATCACACGTGCGTCGGAGGCAGGGTAGTTGGGTAGCGTAATACCTTCATTACCGCTTGCGGCAAACAAGCAGACATTGTGCCGGACAGCGTATTCGAGTGCCGATTGATAGAGCTTTTTGGAAGCCCCAAAACTCATGCTGATAATATCTGCCCCCGAACTCACCGCATAATGAATCGCTGCACTCACATCCACCTCCGAAGCCTTGTCGGTAATGGATTGGTCCACCAAATCGCGGTAGCTGTAAAACACTCGCAAAGGCAGTATCGTCGCATTCGGACATACGCCCGAAAAACCGTTTTTGGCAGGACTACCCATAGCGATACCGATACATTGCGTACCATGCCCGGAGTAATCCGTAGGGTCGCTGTCCGGTGTGTGATAATCGCCTACGAGTTCGTAGCGAAACGGGTCGTCAAGCATCGTTGTTTTATGCACAAAATCATATTGTCTGTCACTGATTCTACCCTTAAATGCCTCGTGCTTCGGGTCAATGCCGGTATCAATAACGGCTATCGTAACGCCGCGCATACCACGCTCTATCTCCCATGCCTGCCGACAATTCGTCATGTCCAAACCCCACAAACCGTCATTGATATAGTCTTTTATTTTTGAGAATTTTCGATGATTGGTCTCTGCCACATAATTCGGGTGAGCATCTTTCACGACCCGCATTTTTTTGAGTTCCGCACAAATCACATCCAGTGTTTTATGGTGCTTATCAAAGGACAACAGATAGGTATTTGCCATCCCAAGTTGCCGTTCTTCCCGACTATAATGGTCACTGATTTCCTGATATTTCAAGCCGGTTTCAATATCTTCCTCCGGGATAAAAACGCGGGAAACAGACAATTCCGGCAAATATTTCTCAAGCACATCGTCCAGTTCATCAATATCGAAATCTGAATTTTTGCGCGAAAAAGAGCGTTTGACATCCAAAAAATGAGGAATCTCGTGCGGGTGAGCGTCAGCATGGAGTTCAAGGACAATCTCGTGAGGATGGTATTCTGTCATGGCGTTACTGTGTTGTGGTGTTGGTGTGTCGTAGTGTTGTTGTGTGGTATCGTGGTTCTTAATTCTAAAACGACAACACTACGACACCACCACACTCAATATTTATGTCACAAAACCGTTACTAGTTGGCTTAAAAAGAGTCTTTATTTTAGTAAATAACAAAGTTATATTATTTGGTGTAATCATTCATTTATTTTCGATGAAGGGTAGATTTTTTAGGATAAATATTTGTTTAACTTTTTTCCTAAAATATCCACAAAATATATTTTTTGTTTTAAATTTACAATAGAATACAAGCAAAATTGGCAAAAACATTGCTTAGTTGCAATTATTCTTATAACTTTGACAGTTCAATAAACATTGAAATAAAAATTTTGTCGACAAACAATTTTTTTAATTTTTTAAAGCGCTTAATTATGAAATTAAAAGTAACCTTAATGACGCTGTTGGTTATGGCGTTCAGTTACGGGGTTTACGCGCAGGCATGTTGTACAGGACCGGGAGTATCTTACCCCAATGGCTCTACACAAACTGTCTCGTACACTTCAGTTGCCAGCACTACAAGTTCTAGCACATCTGTAGGCTATGTAGGTGACCCGAATGTTATCTCTATGGGAACGGTGAGCTACAGCGCACCTTCTACTACTTACACCGGTACTACTTACACAGGCGATTATGGAGCTAGTACTTTTTATCCGGCTAAAAGCTGCTGTCAAGGACCAGCTGTTAATTACCCTACGGGTAGCACAGCTACGGTGACTTCTTATGGCACGACCAATTCGGGTAACTACGGTGTCGGTGCAGGTGATCCCAACGTGATTTACATGGGTGGTGTGACAACAAGTATTGCTACTGATACTTACATCAATACTTCCGATGTAGGCAATAGCTGCTGTGGCGGTCCCGGTATTACTTATCCCGGACAAGGCTCCTCTGGCTATTAATACAATAAGAATTATTCTTAATGTAAAAATAAAAAAGGCGTTCTCTAAGAGAACGCCTTTTTTATTTTATCTTCAAAGGTTTTGACAAGTTTATCTAAACCATAAAAGTAGTTGACATTTTTGGAATCTGATTTTAAAAAATCAAAACAAAATTTAAATACTCCGTTTGGTAAACTTTTCAGGTTTGGTCTCCGATAGCTATCGGAGAAGTAATGTGCTGATATTTAACTATTTACAAACTTCAGTACCCTAGCCACGTTTAGCAAACTTGACAAGTTTACCAAACGGGTTACTTATATTTTGTGTAAAATTAATATCGTATGAAGTGTCAACCAATCAGATAAACTTGTCATATTTTTTTATAAAAATGACGAATTAACGAGGTCTTTTTTTATTGTTAAAAATGCTTTTGCTTGGCATCCGTAGCACAGTGCTTCCACGCTGTGTCGCGTCATAAACGATACGAGATTAGTGCCATATCGTTTTCAGATATCTATATTCGTTTTTCACTCCACCGCTAAATATGTGGATATGCAGAATATAGCTCCTAGCGTCATTTAGGATAGATGAAAAACGTTTGATTTTTGTGCTTTACCCCATTTCTGCGACGACCTCTTTCACTTCCGGCACCATGCGTTTGAGCATACCTTCGATACCTGCTTTCAGCGTTACGGTAGAAGAAGGACAACCACTACACGAACCCTGCATGACTACATTGACAATGCCATCGCGGAATGATTTGAACTCAATATTTCCACCGTCCATTTCTACGGCGGGCTTTACATAAGTGTCAATCAATTCTTTTATTTTTTGTGCCATCTCCGGATTATCGCCGCTATATTCAGCCATGTTTTTGGCTTCCATTTCGCGTTTGACTTCCTCAAATCCTTCCTTTACGATTTCCTTTTCTTCCTGCACATAGCCTTTGATGAACTCCTTGATATTGAGCATGATGTCTTCCCATGCGTAGTTAAATTCTTTGGTAATGGTCACAAAGTTATTGGCAATATAAACGCCTTTGACAAAAGGAAATTCAAATAAAGCTGTTGCGAGCGGCGACCATTTTTGCGCCAGTTCTTCTTCCCGAAAATCCGCTGTATTGTTGGCATACAACATACGATTGGTGACAAATTTGAGGGATTCGGGATTTGGAGTTTGCTCGGTGTAGAGCATGACTGGTCCTTTTACTGTAGTTGTTGACATGATATAGTGTATCAGTTGATTAGTTAATTGGGTAATTAGTGTATCAGTTAATATTTGTATGGTGAAATGTTTTAAATTAATCTGTACATTTTACCTTATTTAGAATTTTTCTACAAAGGTAACATTCTTTTGGTGAAAATGGTTGAGGGGCTGGTAAATTCTTAGTCTCAGTTTTAATTTCCGTTAAGCGCAACATTCTGCATATCCACATATTTAGCGAGGGAGTGGAAAACTGACATGGATACGTGAAAGCTATAAGGCACTGACCTCGTATCGCGTTGGACATGGAATACTGTAAAGGGTATCTTGCGAGGATGGTAAGCAAAAGCATTTTTTAAAATAAAAAAAGACCTCGTTAGTTCGAAAAGAAATGAAGGATAAGGGAATAAAATTTTCGGCACATACACAATTCAAAAATACCAGAAGCAATCGTCATTCCACACTGTGATGCGGAATCTTTTGTCGCAAGGGCGCAATTTTAGGCAGAAGTTCCTGTTTGGTATCGTGCTAAGGGCAACAGATTCCGCATCAAGTGCGGAATGACGTTTACTTTTGGGTGTTTTTTTCGGTAGGCGATTTGGAAAATCGCGTTACGTAAAAAGCCCCCGCAATCAGTTGATTACGAGGGCTTGGTATATTTGGTACTGTCTTGAAATTATCTTGATTGTATGATAATTTCAATTGGTTTGCCTGATTTTGTGCCTTTACCTGCAAAGCTCATTTGTCGGGCGGGAACGCCTCTGTCGAGTAGTTTGCGGTAGATGCAACGGGCGCGTACTGTGGAGAGGTTAGCTCCTTCGCAATAGGATTCGTTGCAGGCTTCGCTTTCGTTGCTTGCAATGTGACCGTTGATGGCTATCTTGGCATTTGGATATGCTTTGAGTAGTGCTGCTAGGTCGTCAACGTCGCCGTAGGCGCTGTTGTTGAGTTTGGCAGAGTTTCTTCCAAAGCGTGCTTTATCAAATTTGAAGATGCTACTAGGGAAGGTACTTGCTCCTGCGGCGAGGTAGTTTGCCATGTTGCAATTGATACCTGATGAGAATTTGAATTCCGAGCAGTTTTTGCCAAGTGGCACACTTGGGTCTCTGTATGTAATGGTGCGGGTTTGTGTACTGTTGCCGCATCCGTTTTTGGCTGTTACCTCAAGTCTGTTGCTACCTACAGCAAGGTTGCTGAGGTTGGCTTCAAATCTGTCGGTATCTGCATTATAGCTAAAGCCTGTGAAGTTGGCATTATTGAGTTTGGCTGTGATGTCACCTTTGCCGTCCACGTCTTTGATAGTGGCGATGACTTTGGTGGTATTGGCATCAATGGTGGTGTTGTTACCACTAAATTCAATATTTGGTTTATCACATGCTGCGGCTCCGCCACATCCTCTGAGTAAGAAGAATAATAGTGGAATCAAAAGGAGTAATAGTGCCAGCCACCACCATTTGCGTAGGCATCCGCCGAGTCCGGCTCCGTCGTCAACGGGTGCGGTGGTTTGTGCGACGCGCTCTGTTTTGCGTTGTGCTGCGGAGGCTGTAACTGCTGCTGCTTCTTTTTTGCGCTTGGTTTCGGCTGCTGCTTTGACACGTGCGGCTTCGGCTTCGCGCTTGACGCGGGCTTCTTCCTCTCGTTTTAGTCTTGCGGCTTCTTCTTCACGTTTGCGTTTGGCATCTGCTTCTGCTTTGAGTCTTGCGGCTTCTGCGTCAGCTTTTGCTTTGGCATCTGATTTTTCTTTTTCTTTGAATGCAAATGCACTGGCAGCGGCTGCTGTGGCTGCTGCTGTGGCTGCAGCGGCAGCTTTTTTAGCTTTGGCTTCCTCTTCTGCTTTCAAACGTGCTGCTTCGGCATCTGCCTTAGCTTTGGCATCTGCTTCTGCTTTGAGTCTTGCAGCTTCTGCGTCAGCTTTTGCTTTGGCATCTGCCTCCGCTTTGAGTCGTGTGGCTTCGGCATCGGCTTTTGCTTTGGCGGCTTCTGCGTCTGCCTTAGCTTTGGCATCTGCTTCTGCTTTGAGTCTTGCGGCTTCTTCTTCCTTGCGCTTGCGAAGCATGGCTGCGGAGAGTAGTTTGCCTCCCACCAATGCAGAACCGATACCTATGGCAGAGTTTTCGCCGGTAACGCCATTGTAGGCGGTCATCATTTCATCCTTAGATTCGTAGTAGCAACTTCTGGCTACTTCCTGATTGTTGCCGGAACGAAGGACGTAGTAATGGTATTTGCCGAGTGCGGTTTCTGTTTTCCAGTTGGCTTCTTGTGGTGCGTTTTTGATAACGGCTTTGAGTCCGTTGTCACGTGCGCCTTCTGATTCGTAACCTTCACTGCGGAGAAGCGTGTTGCCATTTCTGTCATTATATGCGAAGTAGTGTCTGCTGCGCTCGTCATTATAGAATTTGTTGAAGCCTGTTTTTCCACCATAGTCTTTACATGCTAAGTAATCATCGGTACGCAAGACTCTTCGTTCTTCGTCTTCAGCTTCTTTTTTCTTCAAAGCGAGTGCAGTGGCGGCTGCGGCTGCGGCAGCAGCGGCTGCGGCTTTTTTGGCATCTTCTTCGGCTTTACGTTTGGCTTCGGCTTCTGCCTTAGCTTTTGCATCAGCTTCTGCTTTCAAGCGTGCTTCTTCTTCGGCTTTACGTTTAGCTTCGGCTTCTGCCTTAGCTTTTGCATCAGCTTCTGCTTTCAAGCGTGCTTCTTCTTCGGCTTCCGCTTTCGCATCTGCTTCTGCTTTTAGGCGTGCTTCTTCTTCGGCTTTACGCTTGGCTTCGGCTTCCGCCTTAGCTTTCGCATCTGCTTCTGCTTTTAGGCGTGCTTCTTCTTCGGCTTTACGCTTGGCTTCGGCTTCCGCCTTAGCTTTTGCATCAGCTTCTGCTTTCAAGCGTGCTTCTTCTGCTGCGGCAGCTTTGGCTTCTGCATCTGCATCTACTACAGCTCCTGCGGGTGCGCCTGCTCCCATAGCTCTACCGATTAGTAAGCCTACGGCTTGGCGCATGTCTTCTTCTGTTTTGTAGAAGAAACTTTTACCAAAGTTTTTACCGTTTTCGTCTTTCAAGTAGAAGTAGTAGGTACCGTTTTTGGCAACTTTACCTTCGTAGTTGGCTTCGCTTGGTGCGAGCTCAATGGCTTTGGCAAGTGCGTTATCTACATCTTTTTCGGTTGGGAAACCTTTAAGGTTGGTGGTCATGAAAAGCATTTTGTCATCTGCATCATTGAACATGAAGTAATGCTTGTCTTCACCACTGCGGAAGGTTTTGTAGGTAACATTATTGAATAAGTAATTACCTTTTTTGAGTTGTACCTTTTCCGGTTTTGGTTTTTTAGGTCCTGTTCTTTTCTTTCTTTTCTTCTTCGGCTTGTCGTCGGCATCATCCGTAGGTGGAGGTGGCGCGGCAATGCTAAAGTTGGCGGTATATCCTTCGCCTGCGGCGGTAATATTATCGGTATCTACAGCACCTGCGGCAGCAATAACGCCACCTTGTCCTGTAAGTTTACCAATAATGCCATTCATTTCTCCTTCGGAATCGAACCAACGGCTCATGGCAATTTCCTGATTGTTGCCTGCACGCAGGGAGAAATAATGTTTACCATTTTTGTGGACTTGTCTGACGTAACGGTCAGGATTGGTCATATTCTTTTGCACAGAGCCGATGCCGTTGTCACGACCACCTTCTGAGGAATATCCTTCGCTGATTAATACGGTGTACCCGTTGTCAAGATTGTAACAGAAATAATGCTCATCTGCATCGGAGAATTTACCGAAACTGTTACTAATGTCAGTCGTTTTACTTTCGTAAAATGCCAACTTTTTGTAATCATCTGCTTTCATACCGGATTTTTACTTCTTGGTTAGTGATTTGAATAAATATTGGATAGTCTTATATCATAAATGTATCAGGGAGTATGTCACGATTTGTGACGGCGTAAGATGGGGAGTACGGTTTATAAGACAGGGAAAAAATATATACGTCACTATATTGAACAATGAAAAATGATTTCCCGTTAAAAAAAGATTTTTTCCCACGAAATTTTAACGAGAAGCGCAAATTTAGCATTATTTTTACATTTATCTAAAAATCAACGAATTATGTTTTTAAAAACTCTTAAAGGGAAAAATGAATTTTGGCGGTATTTTGTGACATTGATTGTGGTGTTTTTTGCTTCACAAATTATTGGTGCAATTCCTTTATTTGTGGCTATATTTCAAAATGTTGGATTTAATCCAAACATGTCGGATATGAATGAGATGCTCGCGGCTACAGGTTTGTCTCAAAACGCATTGTTGGTCTTGATGATGATTCCTTTTGTGGTAGGCTTATTGTTTTTGATTTGGATGGTGAAAGTCTTGCATAAGCGTTCATTTTCAGATACTACGACAGGTGCAAGTCGTTTTCGGTGGAAACGATTTTTTAAGGGTTTTGGGCTTTGGTTTTTGCTTTCATGTTTGATATTGACGATAAGTTATTTGTGGATGCCGGAGAGTTTGGTTTGGAATTTTCAGCCCGGACAGTTTGCGATTTTAATACTCATATCACTTATTTTTATCCCATTGCAAACGGGCTTTGAAGAGGTCTTGTTTAGAGGCTATCTGTTACAGGGTTTTCAATTATTAACAAAAAATAAATGGGTGGCAGTTGTGATTACAGGTGTGTTGTTTGGGCTGCTGCATATTGCTAACCCCGAAGTAGCGGAGTTTGGTTTGGAGTTAGCTATGTCGCAATATGTTCTTTTTGGAATTTTATTCGGTTTTATGACGGTGATGGATAATGGCTTGGAATTGGCTTGGGGCGCACATGCCGCGAATAATATTTTTCTTTCGCTCTTTGTCACACATGAGGCTTCGGCTTTGCAGACGCCCGCGATGTTTCGTGCTGTAGAACTTGACCCTGTGATGGATTTGGTTTCTTTGGTGCTGGCTGGTGCGGTGTTTTTGGGGATTTGTTGGGTTTGGTTTGGGTGGAGGTTTGGAGAGGATGAGGTGGTTTAGAGTTTACAAAGTGCCGTTCAGATATTTTTTGTGCGCTTGTGAGACTATTTTTTGGTAAAAGTTATCTTGAATGAGTGGCACTATCATGTCGTCAAAATATTCTCGTGCGTAGGTGGCGGTGAGGGAAAATTCTTGGTGAGGTTGGCAAAGGTTGTCAAGTTTTTCAAAACGATTTTTAAAGGCATTATTCAGTCCAACATTATCTAAATCTTCATTCATATACAATTTCAAATCATGTTCAATTTCTTCTTTGAAATCGTCTAATAATTTTTTTCTACGGTAGCGCAAATTATCTCTATCTAAATCACAAATTCGTATCGTTTCTGCACCTCTTCCTATCGAATCTACGCCTTCTATTTTTCCGTTTTTGTAAAACTTAAAATAAGGTTTTGGGTCGTCAATTTCGGGGTGAAGTAGATATGGTTTCTCATCAATTAAAGGCGTAATATTCGCCTTTAATTTATTCTTATCCAAATCACCCGAAGGCAAAAAAGATGGCTTCATTACACGCATACCCATAATTGGAAATTTGTTCCATTTTCCACTTCTTGAATTACAAAAATAACAAGCCGGAATCAAATTTGTCCATTCGTAACACAACCAATAATAGCCTGGATGTCCTTTTAGTTTAGTTACACCTTTTTTGGGGCGATAATGCTCAATATCAGGTAGATATTCTTTGGTTTCGCAATAAGCACATTTATTGTAGTACAACAAACGAAGTACCTCACGTACAAGATAAATTTTCTTGCCGTTAATCACTCGCAAACCACGATATTTGTTGCTAATAATCAGGCTTTTATTACCCGTTTTGGAAAGTTCTTGCCACACTTCTTCGGCATCCATTAAAGTCTGTGCTAACTCCGGCGAAAGCAACAGTTTTCGGTTATTGAATATCATTTGAAAGTGGCTTTATTCGGACTTAAATAATTGCTCTAACTCTTTGGCTCTCTCTGTTCCCAAGTAGCTTTTCAACTCTTGTTTCACTTGGTCGTTAAATTCGATTTCGGCATAAGTATCTTCGGTTCTAATGCCGTTTTCAGGGTCGTGCGTCACAGGAAAAATATCACGCATCCCAAAGATAGGCGAAGTCAAAATCGTATTGGGCAAGAGGTTAGAAATTTGCTTTTCCATATCCTCCAAACGCTCTACTGTAATACCATTTTCTGCATCCCGATTGACCTTCAAAAACACCGAATGTTCGGGTGCGCCAAGCAAGGGAATCGGGCTGTGCGTAGAGGCAATAAATTGTACACGCGGAAATATCTTGGAGAGTAAACCGGGTAGCCGTTTTTGCCACTTTGGATGCAAGTGTAAATCTAATTCATCTATGATGACGATGCCGCTTAATTCGGCAGGGTCATATACATCGGGCTGCGTATCGAATAGGCGCAAAATCATATCGCCGACCATGCTGATGATGCTGCGGTAGCCTGCGGCGAGTTCTTTAAGCGTAACTTTATTATACCCTTTTCCTAATTCATCTTTTTCGTAATAGAAAATACTATCATTATTGAAATCAACCTCTATTTTATCAAGGTCGAGTAACTTTACAAATAACTTTGTTACTGTTTCATATTTTGTGGCAAACTCTCTTTTTTCGGCATCTCTATCGTTATTTTTCTTGTGATACCAACGAGAAAGTTGGTATTCAATATTTTTTAGTGAAACTTGTGTGTCAAATAAGCCTTCAATTGGATTTTCTTTTTGCGTTGAATTTTCAGGCGCAATATTCAAGCGAGATGAGCCATAACAACATATTTTTTCAAAGTTAGTAGTTATTTTGGTATTTAATTTTATTTCCGCAATATTGGTCTTTTTAATTCTTGGTTTATTTGGTCTCCAAACCCAATCAACAACAAAAAATTTTCTATCTCTATCTCTTAGAATATCAATCATACCTCTATAAGTTTGCATCTCTTTCAGAATGTTTCCTCTATAAGTTTTACCTCTATAACTATTGTTTTCTTCATTTTTTTTAAATAAAACGACAGGTTTTTGAGGTGAAGGATACCTTCTCGCAGCTTCCAAAAGGGCTTTTTTTGCTACATTATAATTTTCACTATTTGCAAGGTCGATTAATTCTTCATCAGATATATTCTTGTAATTTAATTCTCTACCCCACCTAAATCTTCGTTCTAATTCATGAGTCTCAAACAATCCACTTGCAATTACTTGAAGTATTGATGTCTTACCATACCCATTCTCTCCTGTTAGAAATATCCATTGGGCAGATTTGGGAAGTTCATTCACGTAGGTATGCTTAATGCCTCTGACATTATTTATCTCAAAGCTTTCTAAAGCATAAGGCAATATGTATTCCCCATTCGTCATAATTGCAAGTTACACATTTTACTGATTATTAAAATAAATTTAAGCGGCTTCTACGGAAAAGGCATTTTTGACCATTTTCGCTTCTCTTTCTCGGTCAACGACATTGGTGAGGATGTCTTGTTCGATTTCCCGTTGCGCCAATTTCCACCAGTAAATAGCGGGGATGAGTTTGCCGGAATGTTTCTCTAAGCGATAGGCGAGTGATTTGCCAACGCTTTCTTTGCCATTCAAAATGCGACTCAATGTGGAAGGGTTGATGCTGAGGTCAGCGGCGAGGTCTTTTTGTTTTTTGTTGGTGATGTCTATGTATTTTTCAATGAAATGTGAAAAGGGTGTATCTTTTTTGAGTTCGATACATTCTTTGATGTCGTATTTCAGAGCGAATAAACGCCACTTGATCCCTTCTTCAGGAGATGTTTGTGCCAATCTTTCCATACGAAGCCTGACAAATTCTGCATGTTCTTCCGGTGTTGGTTCTTTTCCCGGAAAGACGAAAGATTCTACAATTTCTTCTAAGGTATATCTTTGTTTTAACTCCTCAAATTTTTTATCGTAATCCATTAGTTCAAATATTTACTGACTAAAAAAGCCGCCCGTTCTGTGTCGATAAAGAGGTTTTGCCCCATTTCTAAGAAATAATATTTGTTTTTGTACAAATCAACAATTTCTGATTTAGAATGAAGCGAAACAAAGCCTTTATAATCTTTGTCAAAGGCTAATTTGCATAGAAAAGCAAGTAAACAGCCCGCCACATAATCATAGATTTTATCTTTACTTCGATTGGATAAAGCATTCTCAATCAAATGGATATGTATGCGAGATTCACGTATAATATCTTCGATAGCAACCAAGCCTTGAATGACTGCATCGCCCTCAAGTGTTAATTTATAAACTGTCCACTTGCGCTCTTTCGACCAGTCAAATTCAAATTCATCTGACTGATAGACCTGTTCCCATTCGTCATCTCCCATCAATTCAATGACGGCAGTTTTGAGCGTATCACTTGGTTTGTGGAGGATTTTCATGCTTACGCAATATACGAATAATTATTGACTTTTTTTGTCAATTTCTCAAAAAACTAACTCAAGCCGTCTCCCGGTACACAACATTTTTCACCAGTTTAGCTTCCTTCAATTTCGCGTCAGGATTATTATGAATGTCTTGTTCGATTTCTTTTTGTGCCAATTTCCACCAATAAATTGCAGGAATCAGGTCGCCCGAATGTCGCTCCAAGCGATAAGCAAGCGCGAGTGTAAGGCGTTCTTTTTCATTGAGAATACGGCTCAATGTGGAGGGCTTGATGCTGAGGTCGTGGGCAAGTTCTTTTTGTTTTTTGTTGGTGATATCAAGGTATTGTTCGAGGAAATTGGCAGTAGTATTCATGTTCTCTTTTCTACCTTCCATGCAGCCTTTCATTCGATATTTTAGCCCCAATAATTGTCCTTTCATTCGTTGTTCCGGTGTTTTGCTGTTCCATAATTCCATCCGAAGTTTTACAAACTCTGCGTGTTCTTCGGATGTAGGTTTTTTTCCCGGAAAAAACATAGATTCCGCAATTTCTTCAAGGGTATATTTTTTTTTCATCTCCTCAAACAGCTTATCGTAATCCATAATTATAAATATTTTTGTATTAGTTGTTCTGAATTTTCGGTTGTCGATACCCACATGATTCCTGCCCGTCTGAAACCGTATTTTGTTTCGTAATAATCTATAATTTCCGTTTTAGGTTTCAGTGAAACGAAACCTTCAAATCCCTTTTGAAATGCCAAATCGCACACATAAGCAATCAAACATCCTGCAACATAATCATACACTTTATTTTTTCCTTTGTTGGGTATTCTATTCTCAATCAAATGAATATGTGTACGATATTCTTTCGGAATATCCTCAATTGAAATCAAGCCTTGAATAACCGAATCATTTTCAAGTGTCAATTTATAAACTGTCCATTTACGCTCTTTCGACCAATCAAATTCAAATTCATCAGACCGATAAACTTGCTCCCAATCGTCATTTTCCATCAATTCAATGACGGCAGTTTTGAGCGTATCACTTGGTTTGTGGAGGATTTTCATGGCTATGCAATATACGAATAAAAATTGACTTTTTTTTGTCAGTTTTTAATGTTTTTCCAACAAAAAAGCCACAAATCAAACGATAAGTGGCTTTATAAAATTTTCAAAAAACAAATCAAGCAATCACCCCCTTCGCCTTCTCCACAGCCCGTTCAATCCCACTCAAATCCTTCCCCCCCGCAGTAGCAAAAAACGGCTGACCACCGCCACCACCTTTAATTTCCTTAGCGATGTCGCGGATGATTTTACTTGCGTTCAAGTCACGACTTGCGACGAGTTCCTTGCTGATATAGAGCGTCAAATTCGGTTTGCCACCAATATTTGCACCGGCTACAAAAAACAGATTCTCTGACTCACGTCCTAAGTCGAAAGCCAGTTGTTTTACGGCATCGGCAGAGTCGATTTCTACTTTGCCGCCGACGAATTTTATACCATTAATATCTTGTGCATTGGCGAGTAAATCTGCCTTTGCGATACGGGCTTGTAGCGCGCCGAGTTTTTCGACTTGCTTTTTGAGCGACTTGTTTTCTTCCTGCAAATCCGATACGGTTTTGACCATATTTTTCGGATTTTTGAACAAGCCGCGTATGTTGTTCAGTTCGCCAATTTCTTTGTTGACGTAGCTTTCGGCAGCATCGGCGGTGACGGCTTCGATGCGTCTTACGCCTGCGGCTACGGAGGTTTCGGTGGTGATTTTTAATGCGCCGATTTTGCCTGTAAATGCTACGTGGCAGCCACCGCATAATTCGCGTGAATACGTGGGGTCGAAAGTAATCATACGTACATTTTCGCCGTATTTTTCGCCGAATAACATCATTGCACCCGCCGCTTTTGCTTCCGCTATCGGGATGCTGCGGTCTTCGCCGAGTGCAATATTTTCGCGAATTTTTTTATTGGTAAGTGCTTCTATTTCAGCTAATTGTTCTGCGCTTACTTTTTCAAAATGAGAAAAATCGAAACGCAAATATTTGTCATTGACCAACGAGCCTTTCTGCGCTACATGTTCGCCCAATACCTGACGCAATGCCGCATGTAAGAGGTGCGTAGCCGAGTGATTATTTTCGGTCATAGACCGCTTACGGGCATTGACTTCTGCACGAACTGTCGCGCTAATATCGGCAGGTAATTTTTTGACAAAATGAATAATCAAATCATTTTCGCGCTGCGTATCTGTCACCTCAATTCGCTCGTCATCGAAAAATAAAAATCCGGTATCGCCTACCTGCCCGCCACCCTCTGCATAGAAAGGCGTGTTGTTCAAAACGACTTGATATTGGTTTTTGTCTTTGACTTTTACAGTGCGATATTTCAGGACTTTTGCGGCAGCTTTTAAGTCATCATAACCTACAAAATTGACATCCAATTCATCTGACAAACTCATCCAATCGCCGACTTGCTTGGCGGCATCGGCTTTGCCTTTTGCTTTTTGCTCGTCGAGGGCATCGTCGAAGGCTTTTATATCTATTTTCCAACCTTTTTCTGCCGCTAATAATTGTGTCAAATCAATCGGAAACCCAAAAGTATCGTATAATTCAAATGCAGTGCGACCATCCACAATATTGTCTTTGGCTTGGACGGTTTCAAAGCGTTTCAAACCCGATTCGAGGGTGCGTAAAAAGGATTTTTCTTCCTCCAAAATCACCTTTTGTACAAAATCTTTTTGTGCTTCTAATTCGGGAAAAACATCTTTGAATTGTTCGGCTAATTGGGGCAATAATTTGTGTAATAAAGGTTCTTTTACATCCAAAAAGGAATAATAATAACGCACGCCGCGACGCAAAATTCGACGCACGACATAGCCCGCACCGTTATTGCTCGGCAACTGCCCGTCAGCAATCGTAAACGCCGTAGCGCGAAGGTGGTCAGCCACGACTCGCATTGCAATATCTGACTTGGCATCGGGTTCGTAAGAGAAGCCGTATTTTTTGCCGGAAGCCTTTTCAATCGCTGCAATCATTGGCGTAAAAACATCTGTCGCGTAGTTGGATTGTTTGCCTTGTAATGCCATGCAAAGACGCTCAAATCCCATCCCGGTATCAACGTGTTTGTTGGGTAGCGGTTCGAGTGAACGGTCAGCTTTTCGATTGAATTGGATAAAGACCAAATTCCAAATTTCGATGACTTGCGGGTGGTCGGCATTGACCAAATCGCGCCCGTTCACCTTCGCCCTTTCCGAATCAGGACGCAAATCAACGTGAATCTCCGAACAAGGTCCGCAAGGTCCGGTTTCGCCCATTTCCCAGAAATTATCTTTGGCATCGTAGTCCAAAATACGGTCTTTCGGGAGGTACTGTTCCCAGTAACCTGCCGCCTCATTGTCGCGCTCCAAACCTGCCGACGCATCGCCCTCAAATACGCTCGCATACAAACGGTCTTTGTCGAGACCATACACATTGGTCAGCAAATCCCAAGCCCAGTCAATCGCCTCTTTTTTGAAGTAATCGCCAAAAGACCAATTGCCCAACATCTCAAACATCGTATGGTGGTAGCTATCCACTCCAACATCCTCTAAATCATTGTGTTTGCCCGATGCACGTAGGCATTTTTGGGTGTCAGCCACGCGCTTATCGCTAGCTATTTTATTGCCCAAAAAATAATCCTTGAATTGTACCATACCCGAATTGTTGAACATCAATGTCGGGTCGTTTTTCAGTACGATAGGTGCGGAAGGGACGATTTTATGTCCTTTCGATTCAAAGTAATCCAGAAATTTTTGTCGTATTTCAGCCGAAGTCATTAGTCGATTTTTGATTGTGTGATTTTTGATTTGACCCCGTACTGACGACTTTAGCCGTCAAGTGCTTGCTGCGACGCGACGGCTAAAGTCGTCGGTACGGAGTGGGGCAAAGATAGGAAATTCGTGGTGCTTGCTTTAATTGCCTTGTAGATTTATTTTTTGTGGTTAAATGAATTTGCCGATTAGAAAGGTGGTATGGAACTCGTCAAATTAATTGCGTAGCTTGTTCAATTTATATCTTAGTTCTTTCAGTTCTTGTTCAAGTTTGAATTTTTCACCAGTATCTGATGTGATTATCAGTCGTGTCTCGAAGCTGTTGATTTTACTTATGATTAGTTCTTCAATATCTTTTTTATGACTTTCTTCCTGAGTAAAATTTGATTCATTTACAGAACGGAAACCACCAGAAAAAGCTAAACGATTATGTTCTTCATTGTCAAAAAAGAATTTATGTAAAAAATAAAATAGTAATGAGATAAATCCTATTATTACAAGCATCATAATTAATGTCTTAGAATCTATTTTGATACTTAAAGAAATTCCATTTTGCATACAATTTATTTTAAATGTTTTGTTGTAACTACAGGCAAAAGTAAATCATTTATTGAGAGAAATCAATTTTTATGTATGTAATCTTCATTCATTTTGTAGCAAATGTTGATAACTTTTTCTCAATTTGCTAAAAAAGTAAACTTATGTTATCTTTGTGAATGGATTTGCAAAAAGGACTACAAAAAATCGTGGGTGTATTTGAGACAGAGGAGATAGATTATATGATAGTCGGTGGTTTTGCGATGAGTTATTACAACAAATTTCGTTTTACGGCTGATATGGATATTGTCGTGCAGATGTACCCGCGTCATGTAGATAATCTTCTACAGCATTTCCCGGACTGGTTGCCTTTTACGGAGAGTTTTAAAGAAAATGCGGGGCGGGGAATTGTGTTTAATTTGACGGATTTTGATACGGGATTGCGCTATGATTTTATGGTCTATCAAGACAGCGATTATAACTGGAGGGCATTTGAACGGCGGCGAAAAGTGGATTTTTCTGGTACGGAATGTTTCATCGCTGCACCTGAAGATTTACTGATTGCCAAATTGAAATGGTACGGCATGTCAAAAAGTACCAAGCAACTGGATGACGTGAAATTCCTCTTGGAAAATATCGAACTCAACAAACAATATCTTGAAAGCTGGTCTAAACAACTCAACATCAACCGATATGGACTTTTCTAAAGAAAATCTCGCTGCCAAACAAGCCGCCGACCGCCAATACGCCAAATGGTACAGCCAACTCTCTGACGAGCGCAAAGCGGAAATGCTACTCAGTGGCTACGAGTTTGCGACAGGGAAAATTCGCTACGATGTGCACAAAGAAAATCCCTTTGCCACTGACTCGGATGTGCGTATGCGCTTCATCGAACTCACACAAAGCGATTATCCCGAATCAACCATGAATTTTATCCGCGAAAAAATGCACGAACGCTCCGAAGCCGATTGGCAACAGCGTTTTAAAAACATGAAAAAAACATTAGATTGGTCGTATAGTGATATAGCGCAATATATGGGTGCATCAGGCGGTGCTTCGGTAAAAGCATCAGTGAATCGGCAGTTGCCGGCTTTTGCAAAGTTGGCGGTTTGTGTGTTTGAGGCAATGCAGGAGAAGTGACAAGTTCTAAGCACTCAAACCTCATACAGCCTTCTCTACAGAATCTTAGAGCGCACCATTCAGCATACATTTCTTGGCAAGGACTTGTTTTGGAAGATGTGTTTGATGAGGTTATCAGTAAGTCATGCAGCTTGTTTTTCTCTTTTCAAAGAAACGGTATTTTTCAGGCGATTAATTTCATTTTGGCTAAGTCCTAAATTTCTGAATTGCAGTGCATTAACACGGTCATTTCTGATGTTTTTCCCGATGTATCGGCGTACTTCATCTTCGACATTCAAACCCTCAAAATTATCTGCCGTCACATTAGTAAAAAAGCCATAAAAGGCAAGTAATGAGTCTATCCCAAGCGATTTGGAATGAGACATCATATCCATACATTGCTTTAATTCCTCAACAGACAGAGAGAGAAACATATCATTGAATTTCAACAGAAAATTGTGACTCGCTGTACCGCCGTAATATTCCAATATCCATGAGCATAATCTTATAAACTCCTCTCTATCAATACTTTGCTCAATATGCTCGACAGGCGTCGCAGGTTGTGTGCGTATCTGTTGCATGATTTGTTCTGCGTGATTTTTAATATCCATAATTGCTCATTTAAATGGAATGAAAGTAACGAAAATATCGTCAGTCAGTTGGTTTTGTTCAAAGAATTTTTGGGCGTTGATAAGATCAATCTTGTCCGGTTGGTAATGCCCCGACCAATTATCAAGATGAATAATTTTGCCGTTTTCGATGCCCATAGTTCCAGCGTTCAGTACTTGCTCGGCTCGTTCACTCAAATAATAATGTCCTTCTCCCAACCTCAATTCTCCATTCAATAATATAACGTATTCACATCGCATATTCAAGGCTTGATTGTCAGATAAAATAACATTATCAATAATTTCAAATGCTATCGGAAATCCACCTTGAAAACCGCCTTTTTTATGCTCCACCACTGTCAAAGGTTGGTTGAAAATCTCCAAGCTAATAAAATAACTGCCCGACACGCCTTCTAGGTTTTGGATTCATTTGAGTCGATTTCTCTTTTGTGCTGTATTTACAAAATTAAGGTTTTTTGAGGAGAATTGTACATATCAGCACGAACATATAAAACGCAATTCATTCACCAAAATAAATATTTAAATTTATCTCAAATAAGAAGTTAATATAAGTAATTAAATCTCAAAAAACAACATCCCACACCTCAAAATCGTTTATATTAGCGTACTCATTAACATAAACAAAAACAGTATGCGTCTGACGATAAAACTACTTGTAATACTACCTTTTTTATTTCTTTTTGCTTGTAAATATTCGGAGAAAATCCGCGATGGGCAGACCGCCTTCGAGCGCAAACAATACGCCGAAGCTGTTAGGTTATTTGGAAAAGAATTTGCGAGAACGAAAGGTAGCGACAAGGCAAAAACCGCTTTTTTTATCGGCAGGTCTTACTTGCAAATTAATGAAAGTGAAAAAGCGGCGGAGTGGTTCAAAAAGGCTTGGGATTTGAATTTAGGCGCACCTGCCATGTACCAATATGCCCACACGATGAAGCAATTGGAACGCTACAAAGAAGCAGCGGAAGCCTTCAAAGCCTATGGCAGAGAAGCTGGAGAAATGCGTCGGGTACAAACTGAAATCAAGGCTTGTGAGCAAGCGGCTCAGTGGCTCGCGGAAGCCTCCGACAATGAATTTCAACTCGAAAAACAAAACTTCAATAGCCCCGTTTCCGACTATTCACCCGCCTTTTACGAAGACGAGCAAATCATCTTTACATCAGATAGAAACGCTGCCGAAGGAGAGGATATTTACAAGTGGACAGGCAAGGATTTTTCGGATTTATTTATCATTAATAAAGAAGGTAATACACAGGCTTTCAGTGAATTAAATAGCGAATACAACGAAGGCACAATTACCTTCAACAGCACTTATACGACTGCATATTTTACCCGTTGTGGCAGCGATAATAAAGAAGGAACGGATTATTGTAAAATTGTTTTTAGTAAAAAAAATAAAGAGGGTAAATGGGCAAAACCGAAGGTCTGCGGCTTTGTGACCGATGAGGCAAATTACGCACATCCTTACCTCGCGGATGATGACAAAACGCTGTATTTTTCTTCTGATGTCAATGGTTTTGGTGGGGCGGATATTTTCAAAGTTGTGCGTACAGATGACGGTTGGTCGCGCCCGAATAATTTGGGTGATGCGGTCAATACACCAAAGGATGAGAAGTTTCCTTTCCGGTATAAGGACACGCTATATTTTGCTTCCGACGGACACGCAGGTATGGGCGGATTGGATATTTTTAAGGTGGTAAAAGTAAAAAGCACTTGGCGCAATACCGAAAATCTCCGTGCGCCGATCAATTCGGGGGAAGATGATTTTGGATTGATTTTAAGAGAAAAAACAGACGGCACAGACCGCCAAATGGAAGGCTACCTTACCTCGACTCGCAAAGGCGGCGAAGGCAAAGACGATATTTATTATTTTACTAAAAAATATATTGCACCGCCACCGCCTCCACCGATTGATACGATTATTCCGCCACCTATCGACACCATTATACCGCCGCCCGAAGTGATGTATAATTTTAATTTGGAAGGTACAGTACTCGTCAAACAATACGCGAATGATGACCCGAACAGCATGGTCATTGATTCACTGCCCGCCAAAAATGCGCGAGTCAATATTTCTTTTTTAAATAAAAATGAAACGGTCACAACGGATGATTTTGGTAAATTTAAATTAGAACTCGACGAGGAAAGCGACTACTTTTTCTTAGCCTCAAAAGAGGGTTATCTCAATAATTCGGCGCGACTATCGACCAAAGGAGAAAAGGACGAAACCGAAACCGATAAGAAATTTGACGTGACGATTGTATTGGATAAAATTTTCAAAGACAAAGAAATTACGCTTGAAAATATCTACTACGATTACGATAAATGGAACATCAGACCCGATGCCGAACCTTCACTGAATTTGTTGGTCAAAGTGCTGAATGAAAACCCCACGATTCGCATACAACTCTCCTCGCATACCGATTGCCGCGGCAAGGACGACTACAACAGAAACCTCAGTGCAAAACGCGCACAATCTGCCGTTAATTATCTGATTTCCAATGGAATAGAACCTTCGCGCTTATACGCACAAGGCTACGGCGAAGAACGCCCTGCCATAGATTGTGACTGTGATAATTGCACTGAAGATGAGCATCAAGCCAATCGGCGGACAACGTTTAAGATAGAGTAGAGAGTGGAGAGTGTGAGAGTGAAGAGTAGAGAGTAGAGAGTAGGAGAGTAGTGAGAATTTTAGTATGTTAATTGCTATATTCGATTATCCACATATTTAGCGAGTGAGTAATGAACGGCGAAAGGAACGTGAAAACTATACGGCACTGACCTCGTATCAATTAGAGTGAAAAACTGCAAAG
The DNA here is from genome assembly GCA_938028705.1 of uncultured Saprospiraceae bacterium. Lineage (GTDB taxonomy): Bacteria > Bacteroidota > Bacteroidia > Chitinophagales > Saprospiraceae > JAHDEO01. The sequence continues at coordinate 28,345 of CALIZI010000451.1, forward strand.
GGTATCTTGCGAAAATGCCAAGAAGCAAGCGTTTTTTAAAATAAAAAAAGACCTCGTTATTCGATAAAAAAGATAGAAAAATAATATTACGAATAACGAGTATATTCCAACTCGCTATTCGCATTCAAAACTTATTTAATCAACTAATAACTGCGTCACTGCGGCGGTATTGCTTGCCCATTTGAAGTCATAAACTTCATCTGCGCTGTCGGATTCAGAGATAATTTCGAGACCTTGTGCGGTGGCTTTGATTTCCAGTAAATGACCGATGTTGAGTTTGCTGTCCAATTTTTTCAGCAAGACTTCGACACCTTTCACATCCAGATTTTGTACGACCTGACCGCCAAAACTCATCTCCAACCAAACAATCTCCCGCGCCTCCACATCCAACACACCAAAGACCAAACCTTTGCTCAAAGTCTGTGTCACACGGACTTGATGTTGTACGCAGGAAGGGTCGTAAGCCACGCCTTTCTTAGAAATACGCATCGGATATTGGCTGTTCATCCAGCCTACTACGAGGTTGGGCGAGATACTACCATTCGAGTACGCATTACAAGTAAAGCTCACATATTTCGCGCCTGCCGCTTCCAATTCAGCCACATTGAGGTCGATATATTCGGCTGTTCCTTTTTTGTGAGGAATTGACCGAATATCGCCGCTATGTTTGCAGCCTGTCGTCACCAATTGTGAATAAGAACAACGGTCAGTCCTGTTTTCGTAAGCCACCATGCAACTCAAATCCATGTCCAAATGTTGTGCAGGCAGGTCTTTACCCCATTGCATAAACAAGCGGACGGTATCGGCTTCCACTGAAAATCGCGTTCCCATCAATGCTGTTGGCAAATCCTGAACCGACTCGCTTCGGTCTCCGATAGACACCGGAATTTTGTAGAGTTTTTCGTCAATGAAGATCGTTTGATGTTTGTTTTCGATAGCCGCAAAACGCTTCTGCATTGCCAGCAAACAAAGGTCTTGTACCTCCGTTTTCATTTGCTCCAATTGCGCTTCTTCGTACAAATCCAACAAGGCATTTTGCTTGATTCGTTTGTTGGTTCCGCCCAAAGGTTTGACGCTGCGCTGTCCGGTTTTGTCAAAATAATTTTGAGCATACATATTCAAAGTAAATACCAATCGTGCAGGTACTTTATCAATCACTTTGGAGAAGGCATTGGTGGTATCTTCGGCACCAAACCACAACATATTGGCAAATAATGACCGCGCAAATAAGCCCGGACGTTGCTGTAATAAAGCGAAAGTTTGCTGTGCGTCATACTTCAATCGTGAGCTATTGACACGACCTTGCCATACTTCGTATTTTTGATTATAAAAAACGTCTAACAATTCAGCAAGTCGTTCAAAACCCTGACGCTTGCTGTACTCTGCCAAACGCAATGCACGAATGAAACGCACCCACATACTGCGTTTTGCGTGCATGATTTCGCAAGATTTTTGAATATCTAAATCTAAGTTATTCAACCAATTAGCGACCATTCGACAATCTTTTCGACTGTATTTTAATTTCAAACTGTCTTTCGTCACTGCTTTTGCTTTTTTGCTTTTGTCCAATAAATAATGGATGTGAGCATTATTTTTCGCAGCTCGCTGAACGATAGTTTTAGGTTCGATTAATTGTAAAAATCCTGTTTTTTTATACCATAAATATCTTAAAATATCGTTAGGTGTATTGAAAAAATACTGTGCATTTTCTGCCTTATCATTTGCTATCATATAATCAATCACGACCATAGCTGTTTCCTTCATGCCAATCGTGACATCAGGCACAGGAAGTTCAGCCAACAAGATTTTAAGGCTATCAATTTGCGTAGCATCCAAAGCCGTTTTTGAAGTCAGTAAAGTCTCCAAAAATACTTGAGCATCGTCCATCGTCCACAAATCCAAGACCTTCAACTTACTGCCTTGTCCGTAGTTTTCAATTTCACCAAATTGGAAAGGCGTACCGCAAAAAGGACAACCGTTATAGCGTTCTAAGGGAAAAGTATTTGCCGGAATGACGTGTCCGCATTGCAGACGTGTACCTTGCTTGCTACCCACCAGATTGTGAAACAAAGTAATGAGGTGGTCGGTCAAAGATTCGCCCGTAGGCGTATCCCAAGCCTTCACCAAAGGAGTCCAGTTTTTGTTGATACCCGTTACCTCTTTCAAGGTCGCATAAATTTTCAGATGCAAACTTGGCGGGTTATTATCCAGTGCATGTAAGAGCGGTTCGGAAAAGGTGAAACCTAATTTCTTGACATTTGCCAGCAAAGCCAAAGTCGGTTGTCTCAATTGCTGACCCTCGCGTTTTTGTGTACCGCTATCAATCAAGATAGCGTTTTGTCGAATACTGACTTTTAGTAAATTGCTCATTTTTAATGGTTAATGATTAACGATTAATGATTAATTGTCGATAGTTCGTTAAAATATCAGGTAATGTTGTTACTGAGAATTGTTAAGAGCAATTTGCCTAGCGGCAAGAAGTAAGTAACAATTGACCTGATAATAGCTTAGTTATTTGTCAATGTTTAATTAAATATCAAACAATAAATTATTTTAAAAAATTAAATAAATTCAGGTAATGTTGTTACTGAGATTATTCCCTAAATAATTGCCTGACGGCACGAAGTAAGTAACAATTGACCTGAAAAAAGATGAATGGTAATTGGAATACTCTTTAAATTCGAGCCCCTATTACGGGATACTCGACCAGATAAGTGAAGTAAGTTTTCCTTGACCATTTTTGGCGGACCGGGTGGGATTCGAACCCACGACCTGGGCATTAAGAGTGCGAGAAGTAAGTTAGTTTTGACACTGGCAGGATAATTCAAATATTTTGGGGATATATACAAATAAACCCACAGATAATTGACTAACTGACCTGCTCTAGCCAACTGAGCTACCGGTCCAAAAAAATTGGTAATCGCAAAAGTGATTTTTTACAGAAATAGAAGTAACTTTTGTTTGACCGAATTGATTTTTTAAAAGAACTTTCGTTTGACATTACAAAGGTAAAAAGGTAGTACGCAGTCTTTTTGCGTAGTTAATTTTTTCTTTGACATATTTTGAAAAAAAGTTTCGGAGAGAGAAACGCGAAGGGTAATTAAAAAGTTCGATTTATGAATAATTATTTTTGTATTTAATTTATTATCAGATTATTATAATAAAAAATCCTCTAAAATGAATGATTCATTGTAGAGGATTTTTTGTATTGAAATAAAATGAGTGCGAAGTTTATATTTTAATAATTCGTTTGACGATATTCTGATGATTGACAGTAACGGACATAAAATATACCCCTTGCGGCATATCTGAAATATCAATCTGCATATTGTTTTTCATGTCTCCACTTTGAAGGTGTTGACCTGCGGTATTGAAGATTTTATAAGTGCCTTCTCTGATACCTTGCACCTCATAAATACCTGTGGTGGGGTTAGGTAGAATACGAAAATCAGGTGATTCATCGGGGGGAGTGGTGGATACGGTTGGCAATTCACTGACCATGACATTGAGTGTGGTATTGGTAAGGACGGGTGGATTTTGGTCAAAATAAATACCTGCGGAGTTTTGAATACCTGTGTATTCGGGTAGTCCTTCGTTGGCGCGTATGAGGTACGTTACATAACCCTGACTGCCTTCCAAATTAGCGGTAGAATCCGGCAAGAAAATATTTCTAAATTCAAAGTTGACAACACCTGCATCATTCATACTTGTAGATAGTTTATCAGCATGACTACTGCCTAATACCCGAAAGGTTGAATGATTGAGATTGGCATCAAGCGTGTCCTTTATGACAACGTCATAGGCTACATCGTTCCCTGTATTTTGAAAGCGAATGGTATAAATAATATCTTCGTCGAATAAAGTATAATCGTTATGTCTTTTAGGGTTGACGAGTTTGTCATTAGGGTCGTAAGAACAACGTACATCTGGATTGTACCTAAATCCTTCCGAAGTATCTTCGCCATTGATATCAACAAACTGGCTAAAAGCTCCAAAATTAAGCCAACCTCCAACGGGAAAATCCGGCGGTCCGGGAATTTGAATACTCACTTGTTTGGTAATAGCATACCCCGGATACAAATCAGTGAAGTACCAGCCGTAGTGATCGAGTGAAGTGATAATAGTAGTATCGGGCTGGTCTATAAATTCAATTTGTTGGATATTTTCGTCGGTTTGAAACCAAGTCGTACCGCTTACTATGGTGGTTCCGAGATTTTTGGTGGTGATATCGAAAGTGATAAAGTCATTACAGCGTGTAGGTGGTGAGGTGATTGTGGTCACTATTTTTGATATTTGTTCGGTGGGATAAATGCCAAATTTTACTTCTTCCAATTCGCCTTCTTCTAATGAGACGAAGTAGCTTGCAGAGTCAGTAGTGAGTTGCCAGTCAGCATTCAAGAGCGGGTCGTAGGTGACGGTGTAAGCACCCGGAGGCGTATAGTATAGATTTTGATTAACGGGATTGCTGTGCAGGTAAATCATGTCAGGTTCAAATGATACGCTGCCAACGAAAACCTCCGATTCATCGTCATCTTGCATCTTATTTTGATTAATATCATAAAAAGTTATCGTTTGTAACCTCGTTATTTCTTCACAATAATTTAATACGGCATCCACATCGCTACATGTCTGTCCATTATAGGCGATGTCCGTTTCTCCTCCTTGTATGATATAATCACACAGACTCGGCATACTACACAGCGATAGATTAACATTAGCCCTTATTTCTATTTCATCAACATCAGTATAATTTACATAGTCCAGCCCCGCCAGACTGGTAAGGGCACTATTTTCGCTGATACGAACCATATTTTCTATGGTATTTACATTGCTGAGTGCTTCCAGCGTGGTCAGCGCAACGTTGTTTCTTATCCATAATCTTCCAATATGGGTTACATTTTCCAAGCCTGTCAGTGTGGTTAAGACATTATTATCTAATATCCACAATATTCCATTGATGGTGTTTAGATTGGTGAGTGCCTGCAAACTTGTCAGGTTATCATTATCAATAAATGACAGGTTTCCGCCAACATACCTGAGGTTTTCTAAACCATTTATTGTCAGTAGTGAACTACAGTCTTGCATTACCAAATGACCTGAAACGGTTTCGAGACTATTTAAGCCGTCCAAGTTCAATATACTATTGCTATGAATAGCTGTATTACCACCGACAGTTGCTAAATTATTCAATCCTGAGAGACTGTGAACGCCCCATATCTCAACATTTCCCCCGACTGAAGTGATGCTCTCTAAGCCCTGTAAATTGGTATTATTGCCATTGAGTTTAATTGTTAAGTTCTCCGCTATTGAGGTGATATTTTGCAGACCGAGTACATTAGTTAAGCTACTTGACTCAATATCCACTCGCTCAACATAAGTAAGGTTTTGTAAAGCATCAATATCTTGCAGGTCGTTGTCCTTAACGGTCAAGCGTTTGAGTGCAGTAATACCTTCTAGTCCGTCGAGATTATCGAGCTGATTATTACCGGTAATCGACAGACTTTTTGCCAAACTATCCTGCCCTCCAATCAGCGTAAGATTGCCAAGTGCAGTGATATTTTCCAGTTGAAAGTTGGACCTGATAAATATGTCTCCACCTGCTGATTTCAGATTTTCCAAGCCGTCCAAATTATGCAGTCCGTTATTCCAATCTATGAATATGTTACCTCCGATACTATCGAGTCCACCAAGTCCTTCCAGATTCGTCAAAGGGTTATTCAGCGAAATGGCAAAATTGCCTGCGATATAATTCAGATTTTCAAGATGGGCTAAGGTTTGTATTGAGTTTCTATGCAGTTTAAAGTTATTCAGCGTTTGTACATTAGTCAGCCCGTCGAGATTTTCCAGCGAAAAGTTGTCTTCGATATGTAATGAACCTTGCATATTGGCATTATTCAGTGCTTTGATGCTCGTCAACAGAGGATTAACTTTAAGAATGAGCGCTCCATTTATTTGCGACAAATTGTTCAGTCCTTCGAGACTTGCCAAGTTATCATTATACCGTATTACTAAACTTGCACCAATATAATTGAGGTTCTCCAAGCCCTCAAAAGATGTTAAGTTATTAGAATGTATATCAAAATAATCTCCAACATGTACCAGATTATTAAGACCGGTGAAGTCGGAACAGGTATTTGTTAGAATAGTAACGCTACCGAGTACAGTATTCAACCCTTCAAGCCCTACAAAACTCCCTAATCTGGACAACGTTAAATTACCTTCAATTTTTGTAATATGGCTTAATCCTTCCAGATTGGTAACTTGATTATATCCCGTAATCCATATATCACCGGGTATCTCGGTACAGTCGGGATAGTTGATAGCAAAGCTGTCTATTTGTGCTTGTGTATCAAGTACAATGCTATCGGACATCATACAGTTTTGGGCAGAAAGATTGGCGAATATCAGGGTAATAAACATAGTAAAGCATAATTGTCTCATGATGTTGAATTTTTGTAATAAAAATACACATTTAATTTTTATTAATTAAAATTACTTTATAATATTTTTATATTAAAAATAAATTACTTATGAATTTTATTTATTTTAAAACAATAAAAATATATCTATTTCATTAGAAAATTTTTGACAAAACCGGACTAAAATTTTATAATTCGTTGCATAAAAGCCTTGCCGTCATCTTGCGAAATAGTGATAAAATACACGCCATTTGGTGCATCTGAAATATTTGCCGATGTATCGGTTTGAATAATTCCCGTTTGTACTACTCGCCCATCTGTGCTGATGATTTGATAATTTCCTTTTGTGATACCCTTGAATTGAAAAATACCTGTGCTTGGGTTGGGGAAGATAAAACGGGTTGCTTCCTCTGCTTCGGTGGTAGAGGTTACGGGGAGACAACTGTCCAGTATTTCGTCGCGGGTCTTGCAGCCGGAAACATTAAGGGTGATGTCGTGGTAATTATCTTCTTGTGAGAGATACGCACAAATCGGCTCTATATTGCAGACTGATAGTTGTAAATTTTTATGAAGCCTCAAAAAGGTAAGACTGTCAGGATTTATATTCTCTAAAGCACTAATATCTTCTAAAATTTGATTGTCGCTTAAATTAAGGGTTTTTATACATGTAAGATTTTCCAAGCCTGCAAGGTTGGTGAGTTGATGATTTTGGAAAATCCCCAAATGATACAATTTTTCTAAATGACTTAACTGTGTAATATCGGTAAGTGCATGATTATTTGAAATGAGTAGCTCAAATCCGTTCATCGTGGCATTAATCGCCTCAACTCCTGTAAGGTTTTTTAGTGAATCATTAGATTGAATATATAATTGGTCAAGAACCACCAAATCCTCTAAACCATTGAGGTTTTTCATCTGCGAATTTCGGTTAATATTTAAGTATCTGACGGTATCCAAGCCATTCAAACCATTTAAGTCGGTCAATGAACTATTCTTGGAAATGCTTAGGATCTGACTGTAATTCAGATTTTCGGGTCCTGTCAAATCTGTGAGGTGGTCATTTTCGTAGATTCTCAATTGATCGCCTACATACTTCAAGTTCGTCAAACCATCTAAAGTGAGCAAATCTTCGTTTTTCTCTATGATTAAATGCCATTCTAGGCTATCCAAATTTTCCAATCCGTTCAAATTCTGTAAACCTCTGTTTCCGTGTATTTCCATACGATTTATATGGTCAATTTGCCCCAACCACTCAAGTGTCGTCAGGTTCCTGTTGGATTTGAAGATAATGAAGTCACCGATAGTTTGTAAGTTAGTTTGTCCCAGCAGATTATTGTTATTTTTATAGGTGAAGTGTCCGGGAATTGTTGTCAGGTTATATAAATGCAAGGCACTCAAAAGGGGATTATCTTTTATATCCATTGAACCTGCATGTATCAAATTATTCATCCCTGATACCGTCTCCAAATGCTGATTACTTGATATGTCCAATGTTCCTCCGACATACAGCAAGCTATCTAGACCGGCAATATCTATTATGTTCTTATTGCCGATAACACGATAATCCATCCCAACTGTTTTGAGTTTGCCGACATTAACATTTTCTATTGAATAATTATCTCGAATAAAAAAATTTTCTCCAATAGTATCCAGTCGTTCCAAGCCTGCCAAACTCATCAGCGATTGATTCCGCTCAATCCATCCGGTGTATAGTATCGTTTCGAGGTTATTCATTCCGGTGAAATCTACCAGAGATTCATTGCGTTGGACAGATAATCCACCTACATAGCGCAATCCTTCCAAGCCGGAAAGATTTATAAGGCTCTGATTATCAGATAAATCAAAGGTGCTTTTTACATACCTCAAATTCTCCAAGCCTTCACAATTTATCAAGTCATCATTATATTTGACCTTAAAAATTCTTTCAACTCCAACAAGATTTTCAAGCCCCGAAAAATCAACAAGGGCATCATTATGTTCAATAATTAAATCAGTTCCTACTTCCGTCAAGGCTCCTATTCCGGTAAAATCAATGAGCGCATCATTATCCAGAATGCTCAAGCGGATTACATATTCAAGGTTATTTAAGCCTGATAGATTGTTTAATGAATGATTACCGAGAATTGTCACCTCATCAATTGAATCTAAATGCTCAAAACCATTCAGATTTGGCAACATATCATTATTTTCTATCGACAACGTTGTGTTCCAATTACCAGTAGTATCTTGGGAAAACGTTGTACCCGAAAGTGCTGTCAAATCTGTCAGTGCATTATTATTTTTAATGTATATCAACCCTACGGTTTCCAAATTATCTAAACCGGATAAATCATTTAGTAATGAATTAGAATCGAGATTGAACGTTACATAAATCTCCTTTAGGTTTTCTAAACCGCTAAAGTTCGTCAAAGCAGGATTGGAATAGACCGTCAAAGAACCACCGATACAATCAAGATTATCTAAGCCTTGAAAATTGATTAAATTAGGATTCGACTGAACGGAAAGTCCACCGGAGTAGAAGCCGCCTATCAGTTGTCCGCCTATTTTTCTTACATTCTCCAAGCCCTCGAAGTTAGTCAATGACAAATTAGCTCTGACCCGTAAGTAATTGAGCGTATCAAGATTGTTCAATCCTTGAAAACTAAGCAAAGCGGTATTCAATTGGACGAAAATATCTTCAACACTTCGGAGGTTTTCTAATCCCCTAAAATCAATCAGTGCCGTATTTAAATCTACTACTAAATTACCTTCTATTGATTCCAGATTATCTAAACCTGTAAAATACTCCAAAGCGTAATTATTTCTTACGGAAACTCCACCTGCATAACGGAGATTTTCCAAGCCTGTAAGATTTTTCAAATTACTATTATATTCAATAGTAAGCCATCCTTCGATGCGTTCAATTTGTTCCAGACCATTCAAATTATCAATAGTAATCGCAGTCATTCCTTTAATTTGAACCTTCCCCAAAATCTCCGTACATCCCGGATAATTCACTGCAAAGCTATCAATCTCCTCCTGTGTAGAAAGTAGAATTCCATCAGGCAGACAGGTTTGTCCGTACCCAAATCCGCAAAAAAGGAAAGAGAAGAAGATAAGCAAAGGTTGTTTCATCGTAATTACTTTTAGTGCTATAAAATGCTAATATACAGGTATTTAACGGAAGTCAGTAAATATTAAACAGACTTTAACAGTATGTTTTTTATTTTAATACAAAAAGAAAAACCCTTTGAAACAACGAATCGCTGTTTCAAAGGGTTGGTATTCCTCAAAAAATATTCTTGTACCTGAATTGGAATTTGGAATTTGTTTTTTGGAATTTAAACAACTTACTTTTTCCGTTCCGTCACAAAAGTCACCAACTGCTCCATCGAATCCCGCACCTGCGAATCGGGGAAAGTATGCAGTATTTCAAAGGCTTCGGTACGATAGCGATACATGGCTTCTTCGGCGTAGGGAATGCCGCCGCTGCCCCGCACAAATTTGATGACTTCCACCACTTTATCCGGCTCCGTACTTTTATTTTTAATGATATTAATAATGTGTTTGCGTTGTTTGCGGTCGGCTTGATTGAGTGCATAAATCAGCGGCAAGGTCATTTTTTTCTCCTTCACATCAATGCCTTTTGGCTTACCGATTTCTTCCTCACTGAAGTCCAACAAATCATCCCGAATCTGAAAAGCGATACCGATTTTTTCGCCAAACTCGCGCATCGCATCAATCTTATCCACATCCTTTGTCGCCGAAGCCGCACCCGCTGCACAGGCAGCCGCAATCAACGAAGCCGTTTTTTTACGAATTATATCATAATAAATATGTTCTTCAATATCCAGCCTACGTGCCTTTTCGATTTGCAACAATTCACCCTCGCTCATCTCCTTCACCGCCCGCGACACGATTTTGAGCAATTGAAATTCATCATTATCCAAAGCCAACAAAAGCCCTTGCGACAGCAGGTAATCACCCACCAACACAGCGATTTTATTTTTCCACAAAGCATTGATAGAAAAGAAGCCGCGCCTTTCGAGCGAGTCATCCACCACGTCATCATGTACAAGCGTGGCAGTGTGCAAAAGCTCCACAAGCGAGGCAGCATGATAGGTCGAATCCGTCGTATCATCACACAATTTGGCACTCAAAAACACAAACATCGGACGCACTTGCTTGCCCTTGCGTTTCACAATATAGCGAGTGATTTTATCGAGCAGTGCCACCTGAGTTTGCATCGCTTCCCTAAACCGCACCTCAAAAGTAGTCAGCTCAGTTTCAATCGGAGTTTTAATCGTGTTTAGGGAAAGCACCATTTTGTATCAGTTTATTAGTTGATTAATTGATTGGTGATTAGTTGGTCGCCAACCACTAAATCACGAAAATACGAAAAAGAGATTTAGTATTGTCAAAATTCAATTAAATTTGAATATTCCATACTTTCAACAAATTTTGTGAAAAACAGTTGCAAACTTCCCCAAATCCGTCGAATAACGAGGTCTTTTTTATTTTTAAAAATGCTTCTACCCAACATCCCCGCAAGATACCCTTCGCAGTATTCCACTCTAATTGATACGAGATTTGTGCCTTATTGTTTTCAGGTATCCATATTCGGTTTCCACTCCCTCCCGAAAGCTTTCGGGATAAATATGTGGATATGCAGAATATAGCTCAACAGTCAGGGGCATCCTTTTCCAAGCTAGTCATCCCTTTCGACAAATCCATCTAAATAATAAAAGTTTTGACACTTTTGGAATCTGATTTTAAAAATCAAAACAAAATTTAAATACTCCGTTTGCTAAACTTCAAAAAGTTTGGTCTCCGATAGCTATCGGAGAAGTAAAGTACTGATTTTTAG
>CALIZI010000452.1 GCA_938028705.1 uncultured Saprospiraceae bacterium
ACCCATGTCTCACTTTAAATTTTATTCAATAATGGACAGCATTGGGCTTGAATTTGGGCTAAAACTCGTCTGACATTTAAACTTTGTCGGAAAATATGAGCTCATCGGTAGATTTTGAAAATGTCTGACGAGTTTTAGCCCAAATTCGGAAAAAATATCCCAGCCTAAATGCAAAAATATTGTTATTTTACAAATATATTATTATCAAGTTAATTTAAAAATCGTAAAATATTGATAATCAAGAATATTAGTGGATACAAAATTGAATCGCACCCTTCGCAATACCTTAAAAATACTTCACTCACGTACTATCGACACTTTTACATTTTACATTTATTATTTTACATTTTACATTAAAAAATACGTCATAGCATAAAAAATTATTGCACCGAAGACATAACCACCAATTACATCCGTCAAAAAATGTTTTTTCAAAAAAATACGCGAATAGCCGACCACCAATATCACTGCAAGAAACAGCAGCCGAAACCAGAGATTGGGCGCAAGAAAAGCAAGCGTGAGATAGACCACTGCAATACGCGAAGAGTGCAAACTCGGAAAACTGCCGGCATCAATTTTTTCTAAGGCAGTGTTGTACTTCTGTCCGTCAGGACGAGGTTTATGGAAAAAGAATTTGATGAGTGAACCTAATAATTCATTGAGTGCCAGCGCGATGAATAAGACCTGAAAATTGTGTGTCCAGCGCAAAAAACACAGTGGAACGAGGAGCAATACAATAGGATTAGCAAGCGAGGTGAGGTCGCGCATCCATTCACCGAATTTGTATTGTCCGAAATTCATAGTATCGTGATTTGTTTCGATTTTACATTTCTTTTGGCTGTTTTTTATCTTCTTCCATTAATGATTTTTGAGAAGTTACTCTATCCTTTTGAAAGTAGCATTTCCTCCATAAAAGCTCAATGACGGATTCATTTCGACGATTAGATTATCTTTTGTTAGTTCTTGAATTTTCCATGCACGAAGATTACCTCGTTTGTCGTAAAACATGATATATGTTTTTAATTTGCTACTTTGTATATCAACAGTATCACGTTTGTAAAAATGATGGAAAAACATTGTTGTATCCGATATATATAGTGTCTCCTGTTCATAAAACTTTTTTGTAATCGTATTACTTTTGGGTGGTAGTGGTGGTCCGCCGCCTTCATAAAACCGTTCCCATTTCCCCACAAGATTTGATAAATTAAATTTTTCCTGAATTGGTATTTTGGTAAATTCAATTACCCTGTTTTCTTTCCCATAGATAATTCCTGTGACTTGTTTTTCATCAAAACTTTTGACATGGATGGAAGGTGTATCATATCCAGTATCTATAAATAATTCACCATCATATCGTATCAAATTCCAACTATATACTTGAAAATACTTAGTGCTGGTTATAATTCCTTGTTGATTGAACTCAATTGTATCCTCTCCAATTTTGTAAATGGATGTTATCAATTCTTCAAACAGTTCTGTCTGTCTTTTGGCAAGGTCATAATTTGGCAGAGGTTCATAAATTCGTTTATCAATCAGATGTTCATCAGTAGAAGATGCCAAAGTTGACAGAACTAAGCTATCGGCAGAAATGAAGTCTATAGGCATTTTTTCGGTAGATTCTTCAAAAAATAACAACACTGTGTCTGCTTCTACCTCATAGTTCATCTTTCGTTCTGTATCTCCATATACAGACAAACTTGTTATCTCTAAGGTGTCTTTCTTGAAGCTAAAAATAGTTGAATTAATTGGAGTAATTTCTCTTTCACCATCATAATAAGATTCAGCATATTTACAAATCCAAGTTTTCTGAATTTTATCTTCAGTGGAATCACACCCGATACAATAAAAGAGTAGTAATAAAGGAATTATCTTGTTTTTCATGTTGTTTTTATTTTAGGTAAAGAAAATGTGCTTTAGAATATTACCGCGTATTTCTTTACTTTATTACAATAAAATCAACAGAAAAGTTCAATACACAAAATAATTTATGGTACTACCGAAGTACCGCTCATTTTACGCTCCCTTCAATTGTTTTTCATCTTCCTCCGTCAATGGCTTCTTAGTAGCATGGATAAACTCGTAAGCAGTATCCAGTGCATTTTGGTGAATATCGACACCGGGTTTTGATTTGGCGAATTTCACCAAATCGGATGCTTGTAAGGTGTTGCGTAATTTGGTGGTCAGGTCGTCGGAAAATTTTTCACGCTTGAGCCAACCAACGATTTCATCCGTAGTGGATTCGAGGGCTTTTACACCATAACGGTTTTCGAGATATTCTCTAAAGGTATAGGTCAATTTGGTATAATATAATTTCGTTTTATCTTGTTGCCACAATTTTTCTTTTTCTAATAAATTGAGCTTCTCCAATGCTGTTACGTGTGCGGGCGGCACATAGATGACTTCGGGTTCGGGGTCTTTTTGGTTGCGTCGTCGCAGCCACCATACCAATGCAGCAATCAATGCCGCAATGACGAGAAAGGTAGCTAACATCGTCGCTATCTCGCGCATCGTAATGGGTACGCCCATAATCGGTTTGATAGGCGCGATAAAGGTACTGTCTATTTGTAAAGTGTTGACTGTCAGTTCAAAAGGCTTAGAATAGAGGGTTTGTCCACCTGCTTTAAATGCCAGTTCGGGAATGCGATAAAAGCCCGAATCGTAAGCCGTAACGGTGATGTTTTGTTGAGTAACGAGGCGATTGATTTCGGCTTGTAGGGTGTCAATTTTACCGATTTTTATAATTTCTAAATCGCCTAATTGCTCTGCGGAGACTAGGGGAAATTGTACGGCTACATTGGGCGGTGCAGTGACGGTGAGGTGCAGGTCGGTCTGGTCGCCAATGAGTATGGCAGTACTGTCAAGGCTTGCTTGTACAGTGACTTGTGCCTGTACGGTGAAGCTGATTAATGAGATTAATATGAGTAATATACAACGGTTCATAGTTTGACATTAACCGCGGGGAGAAATGTAAAATGTAAAATAATAAATGTAAAAGTGTATGACGTAGGAAATCTTGTACTTAATTCTGATTTTTTATATTTTAATTTTAAATTATTTATTAATATTTTTTATAAAATTAAAATAATTTATAATAAATAATTTTAAAATTTATAAAAATTTTAAAATAAAAATTCAATTAATTATTTTTTTTAAAAAATAAATACTTTCACGTCCTATCGACACTTTTACATTTTAAATTTTGTGTTTTACATTTTACATTTCTCCCTGCGGTTATTTTCTTCGTTTAAAATATTTCAAGAGCGCATTGACATAAGACTCATCGGTCTTGATGCTGACTACGCCTGAGTTGGATTTCAAAAAAGTATTTTTAAAATAACCGTAATTGGTTTTAAATCGTTCTTCGTAACGCTCGCGGGTACGCTTGTCGCTCGTGTCTATCCAGAGTTGTTCGTCGGTTTCGGGGTCGAGGGTGTGAATGAGTCCGACGGGCGGAAGTTCTTGCTCGGCAGGGTCGTAGAGGTGGATGCCTGTGATGTCGTGCCGACGGGCAGCTACCCGCAAGGCATCCTCATATCCGGCGGTCATAAAATCGGATAAGACAAAGGCAATGCTGCGTTTTTTGAGGAAATTATTGAGGTATTGCAATGCTACCGAGAGGTCGGTGCCGCGTCCTTCGGGTTCAAAATTGAGCAATTCGCGGATGATGCGGAGGACGTGTGTTTTTCCTTTTTTGGGTGGTATAAATTTTTCAATTTTATCAGAAAAAAATATCACGCCTACCTTGTCATTATTGGTCATGGCAGAAAATGCTAATACCGCACAAATTTCTGTAATGGTTTCGTTTTTCATCTGATTGACCGTACCAAACAGCGAAGAAGGGCTGACATCGACCAAAACCATGACGGTCAGTTCGCGTTCTTCTTCAAATATTTTGATATAAGGTTCGTTGTATCGCGCTGTTACATTCCAGTCGATATTCCGCACATCATCACCGTATTGGTAGTCACGCACTTCACTAAATGACATACCTCGTCCCTTAAAAGCACTGTGGTACTCACCCGAAAAGATGTGTTTGGACAGTCCTTTTACCTTGATTTCTATCTTGCGTACTTTTTTGAGTAATTCGCTAGCTTCCATTATAATGATGTAATGCGATAATGATGTAATGCGATAATGATGTAATGCGATAATGATGTAATGCGATAATGATGTAATGCGATAATGTTTTCTTAACGCGATGATGTTAGAATAGTGCGAATTTTATTATCGCATTTCAACATTATCGCATTATTGCATTACATTTAGTAAATAACTCTTTTCAAATAGGGTCTTAATACTTCATAAGGTACGGTGACTTGTCTGGCACCGTAAATGGGGTTGTGTTTGGTGCTGAAATTGATGCCTTCGTGCCGTAGGGTGAAGTATTTAAAATTTTCTTTGTTTATCCATTTGGAGTAAGCGGGGTCTCGGTAATCGGGGCGTTTTTTGAGGGCATTGGTGATGTATGTTTTGACAAATTCGGTGTAACCGGAGTTTTCCAGAAAGATGTCTTCGGCTTTTAAGGCTTTTTTGTTTCGCAGGTCATAAGTCCAAGTAACTTCCTCATAATCAGACCAATTGTCGGCATAACTCAAGCGCATACTGATGTAATATTGCGACAAATATTCGACTTCATACCAACCATAAGCGCGTAGCCGAGCGCGATTTTTGGGTTGTTTGGAGATTTTTCGCTGTTCTCTTTTGGTCTGACTACGATTTTTTTTGAGCCATTTATCGTATTGCTGATAAATCATGGCATTGAAATCGTCGTTACTTTTCAAACTCGGATAAGTAACGTCCATGAGTGTGAGGTAATCTATAAATTCAATGCCTTCTGTGTGTATCGTGCGTGTATTTTTTAAGCTATTTACAAAAATGCCTTCGTCATTTCGCAGTGTACAAGCCACCTCGTCTGCACCCATATTTTTACAATCTAATCGCCCCTTTTTTTCATTTTTTTCATTGATTAAATGCAAATAAATTTTATCCTCGCCCGATTGTTGGATGCCTTCTACGGTATAAGTTTTATTTTCATGCGTGATATAAAAAACGCCTTTATAATGCCCTTCGGCATACTGTTGAAGCAATAGTTGGGTGGTCTTTCCGAAGTAGATGCCTTCGTAATTTTTGACCCATTTATTATCACCACAGCAGGTCAATTTATCATCATCCGGCTTGGCTTCCATGAGCAGCATACTCAAACCAACGGTGTTTTGAAAGTTTTGCCAACTGGCTTTTAGCATTTGCGGTGAAATGCTGCCCTTGATGATGCCCGATACTTTTCCGGCATCGTCAATTTCATAGAGTTTGAGTCCTGTTCCGGCTTTGCCATAGAGCTGAAAACGGGTTTTGCTTCGCAAATACGTCACGTACCCATGATAGACTTCGCCATCAAAACCGAGTATCATCGTGATGTCGTGCATGTCATTAATCAAGCCTTTATAATGCCTGACCCACCAGACTTTGGCTTGGTCTTCAAAGAGCAGTTTGATGTCGTCTGTCGTAACGACTTCTTGCGTGTAACTCGTTTGGTATGAGGTCAATACGAGCATGATGACAACGATAATTCTTTTCATAATCAATGGTAAATGGTTGTTTGGAGTATGAATTTACGATTATTTACCATTTGATGCCCGTTGTGGGGTTTATTTTTTATTTGCTTATGGGATGATTTTGTAATTTATTGGGGGTGTTTTTTTTAATATTCTCTACTTCTTTATTCAAATTTGAATGTGGGTTGTCTTTGGTATTGCTTAATTCTATTTCTTGCTAACTCACAATATTCAGAACTCATATCAATACCGATAAATTCCCTATCAAGTTGGTAGGCTACTTTGCAGGTTGTTCCGCTACCACACATAGGATCAAGAACGACATCGCCTTTGTTTGTCCATGAGTTAATGTGGTCTCTTGCCAGTGCAGAAGGGAATGGTGCAGGATGTCCTTTTGCTTCCTGGTCTTCGGCTTTTTTGCCAACCACATATTCCCAAATATTACCTTTTATCTTTTGTTTTTTGACGGGCTTTGCCAACTTTTCTCTTTTTTGCTCTCCTTTTGAATAATTTTTATACGTTGTTCCGTTTAGTTTCAAACCCGCATGAAGGCAATCTATCTTTATTGGATTGTCTGTCTTGACCGTTCCTTTACTAAATACAAACATATACTCAAAAACGTTATTGTATCTTTTTCTGTAAATCTGCGGAATAGGATTAGTTTTTTGAAAAATCATTGTATCATGCAAATTAAAACCAATTTCTTTGAAATATAAAGCTTGCTTAAAACTCGTTCCTGTTTCACTTCCTTTTATGGTTGCATCAGCTACTACCCAAACCACAACGCCTCCCTCTTTTGTAATGCGGAAAAGTTCTTTTGCAATATCTTTAAAAGGAAATACATATCCTTTATACGTTCTCAAATTATCATAAGGCGGTGAAGTCACTGTTAAATCAATGGAACTGGACTCAAATGTTTTCATTACCTCAACGCAGTTTCCTTCGATAATTTTGTTTAGATGTTCTGTCATAGTATTTATTTAAGCCCGAAAAGACCATTATCTGATATTTTATTGATGACTTTAATTTTACTGTCAATTTTGCTTGCTTTTATCAATTCCTTCAATGCTTCGTCGTGACTCATTCTCATAATTTTTTCGCGTTCGGAAGCCAAGAATTTTAAGGCTTCCTTTTTTGAAATTTCAACTGATTCAACCGCAGCCAACTTTTCTGATTGCCAAATATCCATGATTATCTTTGAGTGATTCAAAATAGTTTTGTTTAATCCGACCCAATAATCCGCAGCACTTTTTGAGGGATTCATTGTCGGTACTATTTTGAAAACTTCATGCAATAATTTTTCAGCTTTTGCATTTCCTTTTTCTTGGGCATATTTTACGAGGAGTGCAAGATGTGAGTAGGTAAAAACGCACACATTTCTCGTTATGGCTTGTTGATAAATCTGACTTGTTCGACTTGGTAGTTGATAGATAGGACAAACAACCATTGCAAAAGGTTTTCCATGCTTCCAACCGTCCATTGCCTGTACTTTGAAGTCCTTTTGGTTCTTTGCCGTTCTACTCAATCTAAATGCTTTTGCATCAGCAACAAAACTGAATTTCTTAGCAAATCCTTCTACATCTGCCACATCCACCCTTTCTTCTAAAACCACACTCTTTAAGCCAATCGCTTTATAAGTCGAACATATTAAGCTATCTGTATATTTAGAGTATAGCTTTTCTTCACTTGAATCATGACGATAAGATTCGGGTATATTGCCGCATAATCTCAAATGGTCAATTAAAATATCATTACCAAATTTCTTGATTTCTTTATTTAATTCTTCCTCAATGTTCTTGGCATTTTGGGCAAAATTTCCACTCAATTTACCGATTTTTGTAACCCAACTCTGTCGTCTCTTAATAGCTTCCTTTGATATAATTTTTGTCATTCTTTGTTGAATTGTTTTGACGGTATGCCCTGTTTAGCTACCTTACTGAGATCAACCTCATTGTGCTACATTATTACCCGCTTTTTTTACTTCTTCTAATTCTTTCAGTAGGTGGTCTATTTTCAGTCCATTGAGTTGTTTTCTTAAATTAAGGCTGATTTCAACATTCTTACACAACCAATCAGTGAAACTTCCATATTTGTGGATTTCAGGTGGACTATCTTCAGAAGCGCAACCCGCCTCAATATACAATTTTACATTTGGATTATCTGACGTTAAATCCAAATAATAGAAATTGTATCCTTGCCATTGTGTGAAAGCAAATTGATGTTCATTAAGTTTATAGTTGTCTTTTTTGAGTAATCCTTCGGATACTTCTTTGGCGTATTTTAATCCTGAAATTGTATAATCTTGACAATCAAAAATTCGCAGGTCAGAATTAGCCAATGTAGATAAAAACAATCGATAAGCTTTTGGAAATTTTATTGAATTTTCGATTTCATAATTCTTAATTTCCTCTTCTTTAAAGCCTTTTGTATTACTTTCAAGTTTGTTCCTTATCAAGAAGTCAACCATTAGTACAAAGAAGTCATCAAGATAATCTTTTGTTTCCGGTACTGACATCTTTTAATTTTTAAAGTCAAATTTTTCCACTTTAATTACTTACCCTACGGCACTTCCACCGTATTCAAAATATCCCCAACAATATCTTCCTGTGTAATATTTTCGGCTTCCGCTTCGTAGGTCAAGCCAATGCGGTGGCGGAGTACATCGTGACAAATAGCGCGTACATCATCGGGTATTACGTAACCTCTGCGTTTTAGGAAAGCGTAGGCTTTGGATGCCATAGCGAGGTTGATACTGGCACGCGGCGAACCACCGTAACCGATAAGATTTTCGAGTTTGCTGAGACCATGCTCGGCAGGTTGGCGACTGGCGAAAACGATGTCGAGAATGTAACGCTCGATTTTTTCGTCCATATATACTTCGCGTACCGTCTTGCGGGCTTTGAGTATCGTTTCCGTATCGACGACTGCGCTGATTTTCTCAAAAGCACCGCCAAGAATGTTTTGTCGCATGATGATTTGCTCCTCTTCTTTGGTCGGGTAAGTGATTTTGACTTTGAGCATAAAACGGTCGGTTTGTGCTTCGGGCAGTGGGTAGGTTCCCTCTTGCTCAATCGGGTTTTGAGTGGCAAGCACAAGGAAAGGCTCGTCGAGTTTGAAGGTCTCTTTGCCTATCGTGACTTGTCGCTCTTGCATGGCTTCGAGCAAGGCAGATTGTACTTTGGCAGGGGCGCGATTGATCTCATCGGCGAGTACGAAGTTGGCGAAAATCGGTCCTTTCCTGACCGTAAAATCATTCTTGGTCGGATTATAAATCATCGTACCGATAATGTCGGCAGGCAGCAAGTCGGGCGTAAATTGAATACGACTGAATTTACCATTGACTGCTGTAGATAATGTCCTGATAGCCAATGTTTTTGCTAATCCGGGCAAACCTTCGAGGAGGACGTGTCCACCTGCAAGTAAGCCTATCAAGAGGCGTTCTATCATCACATTTTGTCCGATGATGACTTTGGCTGTTTCGTCGGTGAGGGTTTCTACAAAACCGCTTTCGATGTATATCCGTTCATTCAGGGCTTGGATGTCAACTGATGTGTGCATTGTGATTCAATATTGAACCCTAAGTAAATGTAAAATGTAAAACACAAAATGTAAAATGTAAAAGTGACGATAGGACGTGAATATTTTTTATTAAAAACTATTTATTTTTACAATATAAATTCACGTTATATATTTTTACATTTTACATTTATTATTTTACATTTTACATTTCATTAATGGTTATTTTTTAATTCGGTATGTTATTCGGATTTAGGAGGTCATAAAATTGGTCGAGTTTGGGGAGTATGATGATGCGGGTACGGCGGTTCATGGCTCTGCCCGATTCGGTGAAATTGTCGGCAAGGGCATTGTATTCTCCGCGTCCGGCAGCGATAAGGCGATTGGGGTCAACACCATATTTGGTCTGCAATTCGCGGACGACGGAGGTGGCGCGTTTGACACTCAAATCCCAATTGTCCTGCATACAGGCGCGATTGATTTGTACATTATCGGTATAGCCTTCTACCATGACTTCAAGCTCAGGGCGCGACTGTACGATTTTAGAGATTTTTTCCAGTACCTCGCCTGCACGATGCGTGATAATGGCACTTCCGCTATGGAAGAGCATCTTGTCGGAGAGGTTGACAAAGACGACGGTTTTGTCCACTTTGATGTCAACGTCTTGGTCGGCAATGCCCTTGGCAAGTACGGTGGTGAGGTTGGCAGAGAGGGCAAGATTTATAGAGTCTGCCTTAGTGCGGGCAGCTTGTATGAGGTAGATGTACTCGTCTTTGCGCTCCAATTGAGAAAGGGTTTTTTCGATATTTTCGTTGGCTTCTTTGGAGAGTACGGTGATGTCTTTGACTTGGTTCACCTGTTGGTCGCGTTGTACTCTGGCATCTACGACTTGCTCTTTGAGGTCGTCGATTTGTTCTTGCTTGAGCAAGACTTTGCTTTCGGCAGTATTGATTTCGCCGCGTAGCCTTTCTTGTTCTTGCTTGCAGGCAGAAAGGCGTACCATGTAATCATTGATGGCTTCGCCGCATTTGTCGAGTTCGCGCTCGGCTTTTTTTACGTCCATTTGCAGGGCTGCGTATTTTTTCTTGGTGATACAAGAACCAAGCATTAGAGGGATAAAAAGTAGTAAACAGATTTTTATTGCTGTATTCATTTTAGTTGGTATTTGGTAGTCGATATCAGACAAGTACAAGTTCAATCCCGATAGCTATCGGGAAAGTACAAATTCAATAATTAGTTTAGTTTTTTATTATCTAATGTCAATTTGTACATGTTGATTATATTATCAATGTACTTAGTAAGACTACTTGATTTTTTATTTAAATGACGATTTTCCCGTAAAGAGACAAAATTAATAGTTTAAATTCTTTTTTTAAACGGTATTTGGGAGATTAAATTTTTTATAACATAAAACTCAATGAATGGTATCAAACGATTGAGATATAGAATATATGTTTATTTTTGAATAATTTGAGCAAACTTCTATGTTATTCACCTTTTTTGGCGACGGGACAAAGCCCGAAATAAAGCACAAGCAAAAATAATGCTCAAATGCGAAATAAGAGAATTTGAAGGTAAATAAAGCAACGCACCCCTACGGATGAGTATAGCGATGTGTTTGGGCGGGTGCAAGAATATCAGAGTTGGTATTTTATAGTAAAATAAAATTAATATTATAATATAAATATATTTTTAAATAATATTTTTATAATATTAAATTAAAAAAATAAAAGTATGTTTATTCTTAACCCACGTTTTAATCAAGTAATAGAATGTAACGCCGTCAGCCTGACGGTGTTACATCTCACCCGATTTGGGGGCTACATATTCAACTTGGGTTATGTGCTTCAGCCGACAGAAAAACTGTTTTAATATATAAAAATATTTGCCAAAAACCCTATTTTTTGCTTATCTTTAGGGCATAGAAAGGCTTATGTAGATGACTTTATTGTTAAATGGTTTGACCGTTTTTGAAAACCGATATAATAATAAAACAATCTTATCTGTCTCTCTCTTCTTTTTTTAATATTAAAACAATTTTAACTATGAAAAACTCTTTTTTAATTACGCTAATCTTTATTTTTTTACCACTTATCAGTATCGGACAATCCGGCGAATGGTGCGGTACGGTATATCCCGAATACATGTTTGAATATGTGGAAGAAGCTACACGCAATCTGCAAAATGGCATTGAGAAATCCGGTGATGCTTATTATATTCCGGTGACGCTGCATAATATGCGACAAAATAGCGGTTTGGGCGGTACTGACATAGAGCGAATACTTGAAATGTTTTGTGAAATTGCAGATGCTTTTGAGCCTTACGATATGAATCTGTATTTGAGCAGTATAGAATATCACGATAATACGGCTTGGACAGCAGATGCTGCCATTGCTACCACGCAGTTTTTGACGAGGGAAAAGAATACGGTGAATATGTATCTTTTTCCGTCACTTACGGGCGGGGCAGGTTTGTGTGGTTATTATTCCGGCAATGCGACAAGTCCGGGAGCTACTCAGCCTATGGGATTGGATGTCATTGCTATAAATATTAATGGTTGTGGTAATAGGGTAGATGTGCTTGTTCATGAATTGGGGCATTATTTCGGACTGCCGCATACTTTTCATGGCTTTGAGGGGTCGGGGAGTAATTGTGGGGTGTATGTAGTGAATGGTGAACGGGTGGATGGCTCAAATTGTCATGGAGTCACGGACAGAATTTGTGATACTAAACCTGATAATAATGCATCGGGCGGGCTGAATTGTCCGGGCGGACAAGGATGTTTGCAGTATGACAGGGATAGTGTGGCATTTTATCCTGATATAACTAATTATATGTCGTATTTTGATGAGGATTGTCAGAACCGTTTTACGCAAGGTCAGCAGGAAGTGATGAGAAATATTATAGAAAATTTGAGGGAAGATTTGCTCATACCACCTATACCGGAGAGCATCGAAGGCGTAACGGAAACAGCTACGCTCGTCTTGCCACCCGAAGGGGCAAACAGACCTTATGACGAGGTGTATTTTAACTGGGCTCCCGTACCAAATTCGACGCATTATTATTTTGAAATCAATCGTACAGAGAATTTTAGTCCTTCTTTTATGGTGGAAAACGGCATCGTTGAAAAGAATGAATATACAAGCACTATTTTGCAACCTTCTTTGGATTATTATTGGCGGGTGATTCCTTATAATCAGGTGAATACTTGTAATGCAACGGATAGTCAGGGAAGTTTTTCGACTTTGGCTTGGACCGTAGCGAATGAGGAAGTAGAAGGCGTTGAATCGTTTGATATTTCTCCAAATCCTGTGACGAGTGGTGCGTCGCTTATTATCGAATTGCAAACTACGCGCAGTATGAATGGCGCATTGAATGTCTATAATATCAGTGGTCAGTTGGTGCATCGGGAAGCGATTGATGTGCCGGCATCCTCAAATCAATTTATGCTTGATACTCAACCGTTTGCAACAGGTTTGTATGTGGTTCAGCTTGAATTTGAAGAAGGTATGATATATCAAAAATTTGTAGTACAATAATGATACATGCAACTTTCTTTTGATTGGCTTGTTCTGTAATTCAAATTATTAAAATCACATTACAATTTTTGAATATCGAATATTGAAGTGCAAGATATCATCTTAATATTCTGATTTATAATGTCTTGCATGAGGTAAATATTTCGACATTCGGTATTTCTTGTTCGATATTCGATATTCAGAAATAATATAAACGTAATAATAATGTTTGGATTATTCAAAAAAGACCCTGTTGCTAAATTGCAAAAGGAATACGAAGCTAAAATGCTGGAAGCCAGAGACGTACAACGTTCCGGTGATTTGCGTCACTATGCACGTGTGATAGAAGAAGCCGAAGAAATATTAAAGAAAATAGAAGCACTGAAAACTGACATTCACGAGTTGCCAAAATTGATTTTTGTAATTAATAAATTCTTTGTATATTGTATTTAGTTGTAAAATGTTGATAATCAACAGGTTATCTCAAATTTTAACACCTTTGAAAAAGCATAAAGTATTGATTATCA
>CALIZI010000453.1 GCA_938028705.1 uncultured Saprospiraceae bacterium
AAAATCAGAGCGGGGAGAGTTGTCAGACGAATTCTTTTGCTAAAAGCGAAGATATTATCAAATAATCGGTGCCTTCTAAAACAGCATTCGTCTGACAACTAAACCACCTAAAAAACTTGGGGGCTACATATTCAACTTGGGTAAAGAGAGAACGAAAAGTCTTTTTTGTAATGTATAATAACTCAACTTTTGTATTGCAATTTTATATTATTTATAAAATTTCAATTAATAGGTTTTTAATAAAATTAAAATAATAATTAATAAATATTTTTTAAATTTATAATTATTTAAAATGAAAATATTTATAATATTAAAATAATTATAATACAAAAGTTAGGTAAGTTGATTCTTGGATTCATATTACAAAAATGACTTTCGTTTACCCTGTTGTTTAAAATTAGAACGTTGATGCGTAACACCCCCGTAAAGACGGTTTTAACCGTCTCGTGTAAATCTTTACCTGACAAAAAAGTAGTCATTACAGGTTACTTCACTTTAAATTAAATTATTTGGCATGTTTAAATTTTCTGAAAAAGTTTTGACACTTTTTTATTCTATTTTAAAATGAACAACAACATTTAGCAAACAGGGTGCATTATTTTTTGTTTATTTAAAGTGTCAACCACTTTTCTAAACATGCCAATTATTTTTATTGAAATCAATTCACACCAGACCTCTGAACATAAAATAGCCCCAACAAAATCAATGCGCCACTGACAGCATGATACATTTCGAGACGTTCACCAAAAAATATTGCAAAAATAGCCGCCGCAAGTGGTACGGCATTGATAAAAAGTCCTGCATTGGCGGCACCAAGTCGTTGTACGCCTTTATTCCAAAAAAGATAAGCGGCGCATGTTCCCAACAGCCCCATACCGATAGCGGATAACCAAAAATCGAAGGTGGTGAGAGGAGGTATTTTCATCCCCAATATAGGCAAGAGTAAAATAAAACCAAGCAAACACATCACATTGGTCAGGAAAGTAAAAACGAGATTGCTGTGTGCAGCGGCGTATTTTTTTATCCAAATATTTTGAACGGCAAATAGCAAATTGGCTATCATAATGAGCAAATCGCCCACCGACCATTTGAGTTGAAGCAATTGGTCAGGTCTGCCCTTAGAAAGTAAATAGACCACACCCGCGAAGGCAATCAGGATACCGATTTTTTGTCGCTTGTAGATTGGAGTCTTTAGCATCAGGCGACTTGCTATCAGCGTTGTGGCGGGCGTAAGTCCGATAATGAGTGCTGCGTTGAGGGCAGAGGTGTAGAGCAATCCCCAGAAAAAGAAGACATTGAACCCGAATATCCCTACAAAACCTACCAACACAATGCCTTTCCAACCTTTTTTGATTTCTTTGAATGACAAGTGTTTGAGAAAACGCACTTGCAACAGAAAAAGAAAAGCTACGCCAAATAAATATCGCCAAAACCCGGCTTCAATAAAGTTGACATAACGCAACATGATTTTCGCTTCATGGAAATTTAATCCCCAAAAAGTAGCTGCCCCCAAAAGCAAAAAGACTGCCAGATTTACTTTCTGTATCTCCTTCATTTATAGTGCAGTCACTGCGGATGTTTGTATTACGATTTTTTCCCACCAAAAAGTCGCTTGAAAAAATCTATGATAGACCCGAAAATACTTTTCACTACCGTTCCTGCCAAACTACCTGCATTCAAGGCATTATCGTCTTGCTTGGCAGGTGCAGCAGAGGATTCGACGGTAGCTGGTCTAGTATTTTCTACCGGCTGAACGGTGACGCTGGCATCGCTAGCTCCGGCAGTCGAAGTATTGGTATCGCTGACGGTGACGGGCGCAGATGCAGACGCTGCCGCAGCCGTTGGGCTTGAAGCGGGTGCAGGTGCAGCCGACGCGAGTTTGGCTTTGAAATTATCGACAAATTGATTGAGCAATTGGTCGGAAACGTCATTGATGAGGCGCGAACCAAATTGAGCCAACATACCGATAATGGTAATATCCATCGAAAAATCGACTTGTGTGCCACCGTCTTTTTCGGCGAGTTTGCCGACCATGAGCATGTCGGCACTGCCCTTGCCTTTGGAGTCCAAGCCTCTGCCCTTGAGGGTCATTTGCTTATTGGCTTCGTCGAGTTCGACGATTTCGATGTCGCCGGCATAGCTCGCCTTTATCGGTCCGAATTTGGTGACGACTGCGCCTTTGTAATTCGCATCGTCAATCTTATCGGTGATGGATGCGCCCGGTACGCAGGTCACTACATCTGTAGGATCAGCGAGGGATTTCCAAACTTGCTCAATAGGGGCGGGTACGTGAAATTCTTTTTTTATTTGTGTTTTCATAATATCTACGGTGGACGGTAAACGGGGATTTTATCGATTTGTCCTATTCTTCTTCGTTATAAAATTCAACCCAATTGACACCATGTTTATTTCTTAATTCTTCCGATGTAATTAGGTCAGTTTCAATATTTTTCTAAAATTTGGGATCTGAATCTTCTAGCCTCTTCAAAGATTGATTGTGCTTCTTCATAAATAAAATTTACCTTTCTAAGTATCTCATCTTTATTAGATTCGTCTAATTCCTCTCCCTTCAACAAAGGACGAAGAACATTCATGCTAATATCTCTAGATTGCAAACGACTTTCCATTTTTTCTACTAAAATAAATTGTATATTCTCAAGGTAAATATCGTATCTAAAGCTAATTCTTTCCAACCTATCATTTATCGACCTATTTTTATAGTAAATAATTTCGAGTTGTTCAGAATATTTCCTGTTGTCGTATAACCAATATCCTATTGTGTTTGAAGTAAACATCTCTAATAATAGTTCTGCCTCAATTTGTAATTGGTCGATATCTGAAATTAGATAAATGCATTCTCTCTTCAATTTCTTTTTAGTTTCACTTTCCTTAAGTTCGGAAAAAGCTTTATCAATTGCTTCAATGAAGATAGTTAAATATCCAGATTTAGCATCTTGGGTTTTATTTTGTGCATTCACTAGAGTCTGGCTCACGAGAAAGACGGATATGAATATTAAATGTTTCATTCTTTATCTTTTTGAATTCAAAAAAAGAATTACACCTAAAAGGAAAAGGAAAAAGGGGGTAAGTAAATCAATAAAATTTACATTTTTTGTTCCTTTGAAAAACTCATGAATTATATCGAATCTAAAAATAAAAATAATTAATCCTGTAACACAGAGAAAGAAACCAGTAAATTTTATCAGTTTATGGATTAATATATTATGTCCTACTTTTTTTGGTTCATGTTTATTATTACTTATAATGATAGTTTCGCCCTTTAGGATTTGTAAGATTGCAAATTGAATTTGACGTAACTCAATATCGTTAATGTTTAATCCTAAATTTTTCTCTTTTTGCCATTTTTTAAGTCTTCCTTTAAGAATTGTAATTTCATCAGATAAGTCCAAATTCTTAATCTTCGATAATTCGTCCATTTTATGTAATGCTTCTTCGGTGTTACCTGAAGCAATAGCATCTTTTATTTGACTTTCTAAATCCATTTTTTCATTTAATTGACACTATATGCAGAAAATAGTCTTTTGTTACGCAACATTCCATATCCAAACCTCATTCAACAAGAAAGCAAAGCACGAAATAATTAAACCCAAGCAAAGCACAAATGTTGGGTGTATCATTAATTTTCAGATAAAGCGATATTGCCCAAAAGTGGTGCTAATGACGGCTTGTTTTGCTTTTACGAAAAGGGTTTGAAGCAAGCGTTTTTTTTCATAAAAAAAATAAAAAAAACTGCGTATGTAACTCATTGATTTGAAAAACCGTACCGACCAATATTTCCCCATTCGGCTACCCGTCTAACTTTGCCTAAAGCGAATACTCGTCAGACGAATCACTTTATTCAGTGCGAATATTTTATGAGACAAATCACTACATTTCACAAAACCTTCGTCAGACGAGTATTCGCTTTAGGCAAAGTTAAATGGCTAGCCCTCACTTAAAAATCAGCGAAATCTAAGTTTAGAATTTAAACCCATCGAACTTGACGGGTTTATCTCATCTATCTTTTTACAATTTTTCTGACTAATAAATTGTCTTTTAGGCGAATATTTAAAATGTACACACCAGCTTCTAAATGTGCCAAGTCCAATTTGTTTTCGTTGGTTACGACATTCATTATTTCTTTGCCTTTTACATCAAATAACTTCACTTCATTTTCACCCTCTAATCCATTTATCATGATATAAGAATCAAATGGATTTGGGTGTATAATAATCTCGTCCGTAATGTTTTCACTAATAGATGTAATACAGCCAACTATCTCAGCGTAGTGCCATGAAACTCCTGCGGCAATATCATTTTTTGTAGAGTCGGTAAAGACCTCCATACCGATGATGACCTGCCCGTCGGGAACGAACTGTACGGGATTTGCAGTACCGCCTGTTCCACCGATGATTGGCATTGGTGTAGCACCATTATTAGGATTCATGGCGATTATATCGGCAACTGGTAATTCGTAACCGACAATTCCGTCAAGACCACAGCCTATATTGGTCTGAGCACCAACCATTGCACTGCCCGGTGTTGCTTCGATAGCGGGTATAGCTGTCACCGTTTGTTCGTCGCCATTTGAACAAGTCACGGTAGTGACGTCGCCCAGTGTGCCATCAGAGTTCAAAGCTCTGCAAATCAAGGAAAATTCGCTCAGTACGTCATCTCCCCAAAAAGCACCTGCCCAACCTTCGTAACCAACTACTAAGGAACCGGCGGGGCAGTCACAGAGTCCGCCGGAGGGAATGGTAGATAGGTCGCTGCAAAACGGAAAATCTTCTATTGATTCAATTAACTCAGCAGGTAATTGCTCGTTATTATCCTCTAAACATTGAGCAGTCATATTAAATGAGAGCATCAGAGTGAGCAAAAAGGTAGGTAGAATGTATTTTCTCATAGTAATTATTTTGTAGTAAAAAAATATATTTTACAATGTTAGTTTTGTTTGGCTTTTACGAAAAGGGATTGGGGCAAGCGTTTTTTTCCATAAAAAATAAAAAACTGCGTATGTAAATGTACCGGCTGTCTTTAGCTGCCGACGCACGTAAGCGCGAAAAATATTTGGTAAATCAACCGCAATTTAAAGGTTCTATCGAACCTTTGCGGCAGCTAAAGCAGCCGGTACGAGTGGTTTTAAATCTTCCCCATTTCCTTCAATTTCTTCCAAATCTTATACAGCGTAATCGTGCGCTTTCTTATTTGAATTCTTCTTCTTCAATTGAACTGATATAACCAATTGCTTTATTCTTTTCAGATATAATCCAACATTCAATTTCTGAATTTTCTTTAATTTTATTTCTGGCGAATTTTCGTGCATCTTCTATCGAATCAAATACATGATAAATCTCACCTTCTCCTGAATACAACTCCATATTTATATTTAAAACCTGATTTGTTCCCAATTTTAAAAAATTTAGGGCTACTTGGTTTGTTTTTAATGTTGGAAATTTGGTTTCTTCCTTCAGATTTAATTCGATTTTATCATCTATATTTCCTAATTGAAGTTGTCCTTTATTCTTCTGAGGATTCCACCCATTTTTTAAGCCATATTCAATTACTTGTCGAATTGTGTTAGGAGTAATTTTTATTCTTTGGTATCCAATCCAATATTTCACTTTCCCATTTTTTTCAAAATTTGTAATACTATTTGGATGATAGGAAAACGCACCTGTCAATATTTCTCCATTCTTCTCCAAAAGCCCAACAGAAAAACTTATCCATCCGTCATTTCCTGTAACGCTATATCCATATTTGATGCCGTCAACTGTTATTTTCCTTAATCCTTTCTTTGGAAACGCCATTTTGTTTTTTCTCTTTAGTAGATGAAATTTTAGAACAAATAACTTTACTTCGTTTTGCCCCTCTAATCTATTTATCATTATATAAGAGTCAAATTGATTTGGGTGTATAATATTGGTTTTTACGGTGAAAACTCGCCTTGCATTTCCAAAAATGCAAGGCGAGTACATATTGGAAATGTAGAGCAAATTCATGAATTTGCTCTACATTTCCGGCACGGACAGGAATGTCCGTGTTACGTTAAATTTTCCCCATTTCCTTCAATTTTTTCCAAATCTTATACGGTGTAATCGGAATATCCATGTGCGTCACGCCATAGACGGAGAGGGCATCTACGATGGCATTGGCTATCGCGGGTGGTGCGCCGACTGTGGGCGATTCGCCTACGCCTTTCGCGCCAATCGGGTGGTGTGGCGAGGGCGTGATGGTATGTCCGGTTTCCCAACTCGGCGACTCTACGGCGGTCGGTACGAGGTAGTCCATAAATGTACCGTTGAGGATATTGCCTTGCTCGTCGTAAATCAATTCTTCGTACATGGCGGGGGCGATGCCTTGTGTGAGTCCGCCATGTACCTGACCTTGTACTATCATCGGGTTGATGATGTTGCCGCAGTCGTCAATGGCGACAAAGCGACGGACTTTTATCTCGAAAGTTTCGTTGTCAATGTCCACCACGCAGATATACGCGCCCGATGGGAAAGTAAGGTTGGGCGGGTCGTAATAGTGGGTAGCTTCAAAGCCCGCTTCCATGCCCGGCGGGTGATTGGTGTATGCCGCAAAGACGATTTCCTGAATGGTTTTTGCCTTGTCGGGCGCACCTTTGACGAAAAATTTGCCGGGTTCCCATTCGAGGTCTTCTTCGCTGACTTCGAGGAGATAGGCGGCGATTTTCTTGGCTTTGTCGCGGAGTTTGCGAGCTGCCACGGCTGCCGCCGCACCTGCCGTCGGTGTACTTCGGCTGGCATAAGTGCCTAAGCCATAAGGTGCGGTGTCGGTGTCGCCTTCTTCGATTTGGACATGCTCGTAAGGGATGCCGAGTTCTTCCGCTACGATTTGTGCGTAAGTGGTCTCGTGTCCCTGACCTTGTGATTTGGTACCGAATCGCGCAATGGCTTTGCCCGTAGGATGCACGCGAATCTCAGCACTATCAAACATCTTAATTCCTAATATGTCAAAATCTTTGGACGGTCCTGCACCCACGACTTCCGTAAAAGTGGAAATGCCAATACCCATGAGTTTGCCTTTTTTGCGTTTTTCGGCTTGCTCGATGCGGAGTTTGTCATACTCAACAGCATCCATTGCCTTTTTGAGTCCGGCTTCGTAGTCGCCGCTATCGTACTCCCAGCCTGTGGGCGATTTCCACGGAAAATCCTCTTTTTTAATGAAATTTTCAAAGCGTAATTGCGCCGGATCTTTATTGACTTCCTTCGCAAATATATCGGTGATGCGCTCAATCGCATGTACCGCTTCCGTCACCCGAAAACTGCAACGATAGGCTACGCCCCCCGGCGGTTTGTTGGTATAAACGGCATCGGCTTCCATAAATGCAGTGCCATAATCGTAAGACCCCGTTCCGATAGAAAACAAACCCGTCGGGAACTTGGAAGGATTGGCGGAGGCATCCGTATAGCCGTGGTCGGCAAGAACTTTGAAGCGGGTCGCTTGTATTTTTCCGTCTTTTGTTCCCGCCATTTCTACATCAATATGGTAGTCGCGGGCAAATGAATCCGCTTGGAGATTTTCGCTGCGGTCTTCAATCCATTTGATAGGCGCACCCGTCAGAAAAGACACTGCAATTGCAATGACATAACCCGGATAAACGGGTACTTTTCCACCAAATCCACCACCAATATCGGGCGAAATCACGCGGATTTTTTCCTCTGTCAGCCCGACATGTCCGGCTACAAGCGCGATGACCGTGCGTATGGCGTGTGGTGCCTGCGTGGTCATGTACATCGTGAGGTGATTTTCGACTTTATTATAGTTTGCTACACAGCCGCAAGTCTCAATCGACGCAACATGTATGCGCGGAATGTACATGTGTTCTTTGACCACAACATCCGCATCTGCAAAGACCTTATCCGTAGCTTCCTTGTCGCCCACTTCCCAATGCCAGATGTGATTATTGGTCTGCCCTTCTTTGTCGGGACGCATGAGTGGCGCGTCTGCGTCGAGTGCTTTGTGGGCATCCATGAGTGGTGTCATGGGTTCGTAATCGACCATGACGGCTTCCTTGCCATCTCGCGCTATATATCTACTCGTAGCAATGACCGCCGCGACTTCCTGTGCTTGGTACATCACCGTATCTGTCGGCAATACCATTTGCGTATCAGACATCAAAGTAGGCATCCAATGCAGGTTGTATTTTTCCAAATCCTTACCCGTCACCACAGCAACTACGCCGGGAATTTCCAATGCCTTCGATGCGTCTATATTTTTGATTTTCGCATAAGCATAAGGACTCCGCACGATGTCCATGTACAACATGCCGGGGAGTTTGACATCATCAACATAATTGCCCTTGCCTTGTATGAATCGAGCGTCTTCTTTGCGCTTTACGGAATGTCCCATTCCGCCGATTGCCTTAGACGTTTTACATTTTATCATAATAAATGAGTGAATTTTGAATGTGTGAATGAGTGAATTTTAATGCTATAATGCGTCAATGCTGTCATGCTACAATGTTCTCTTTCGTAGTAGCAAATCATTCATTCATCTTCATAGTGATTATTTTTTTTATTAAATGTGAAACGTAAAACGATTTTGTAAATCGTAATTCACGGTAAATCGTTTTAAATTCTAAATTTAAATATTTTCAAGTTTCGGATACATCTCTTTTCATAAGTGCTCCTACAGTAAATATAATAATGGCTCCTATAATCAATAGTTGTGTAAGCCATTGTAGGATATTCAACGATGGATATTCCCACGATTTAGGTAGCAATACTAAGGGAATAGTTCCCATAATAAATACTATAATAAAGATAATAGTACCAATAACTAAACAACGGCTGAAAGAGATTATTCCACCTAACTCATTATCTCTATGATTGCGTATTGCCCGTATAACGTTAATCAAATAAGCGATATAACCTAATATCACGGTTATCGGTATTATTACTAGCATCATCATACCTGCCGCTATACCTTCACCCGCACTACGTGAAACTCTGCTACTCTCAACTAAGTTTGTCGTAAAAAAATGAAGTCCTAAGATGATAAAGATGACAATCGTACCAGTGATTAGCCCATAACGTAATGCTGTCGGAAATGGAGAGACATTATTTTTTACTTCTGTTGTATTTGTGTTGTCGGAAATCATAATAGTTTTGTCTATGTGAAAGATTACACAAATTCCGGTTCGGTGGAAGGCAGTTCTGCCCCTCTCATTTTCGCACCGGCATATTGTATGGCTGTGACGATATTATTATAACCCGTACAGCGACATAAATTGCCGGAGATGCCCCAGCGAATTTCTTCCTCGGTCGGATTTGGATTTTTCTCTAATAACTCTACCGCACGTAGCATCATGCCGGGTGTGCAAAAGCCGCATTGCAAAGCATGGGCTTCTTTGAATCCTTCTTGAATCGGATGCAAGCCCTCGGCAGTAGCCAAGCCTTCTACGGTGGTGATGTCTTTGCCATTGGCTTGTACGGCGAGTATGGTACAGGCTTTGGCAGATTTGCCGTCGATGAGTACGGTACATGCGCCGCAACTTGTGGTGTCGCAGCCGATGTGCGTTCCGGTCATCGACAAGTTTTCGCGGATGAGGTGGACGAGTAGTAAGCGGGGTTCTACGGAGGCGGTTTGTTCTACGCCGTTGACTTTGAATTTTATTTCGTGCATTTTCTTAAACGGTGGACTACCGTACAGGCGATTTTAATCGCCATGTGTACGCAGTTTTATTTTTAATTAGTTGTAAATGATTTTTGTAAATGATTTTTTGACATGGCGATTGAAATCGCCTGTACGTTACGTTCTTGAAATGGCTTTTTTAATCATGCGTTTTGTGATGACTTTTACCATATCGCGCTTGAACTCTTCGCTGCCTCGGAGGTCGTCGTTTGGACTGCAATCTTCGGCGGCGTATTGGGCGGCGCAGAGGATGTCCTCGTCGGTGAGGCCTGTGCCTACCAATGCTTCTTCTGAACGTTTGGCACGTAGCGGTAGCGGATTGACATTGGTGAGTCCGATGCCTGCGCTTTTGCAAGTGCCATCGTCATTCATGGTGATGGCTACGGCAACTCCTGCGGTGGCGTAATCGCCGACTTTGCGTTCGAGTTTGTGGTAGGATGTGCCGCTTTTGCCGTTGAGGGCGGGCATACGCAGGGCGGTGAGGATTTCGCCTTGCTGTACGGCGGTGGTGTAGAAGCCGTAGAAAAATTCGTCTATCGACACCCAACGGCTGCCTGTCGAGTTGGTGATTTCTACCTCTGCACCGAGGGCAATCATTACTGCGGGGTGGTCGTTGGCTGCGTCGCCATGTGCGATGTTGCCACCGATAGTACCGAAGTTGCGGACTTGCGGGTCAGCTATCAGCTTGGAGGCATCGGTGAAGATGTGGTATTTGTCGCGGATGATGCGCGATTCTTCTAATTCGACTTCTTTGGTCATCGCGCCGATGTGGAGGTAGCCGCCTTCTTCTTTGATGTAAGATAAGCCGGGAATGTTGTTGATGTCCACTAAGTGTGTCGGTGCGGCAAATCGCAGCTTCATCATCGGGATGAGACTGTGTCCTCCGGCAAGTATCTTGGCATCTTCTCCGTATTGGGAGAGGAGGGCGAGGGCATCATTCAGCGTAGCCGGTGCCGCATATTCAAAACCTTCTGGTATCATGCAAAGTTTAAGTTTAAGTTTAAGAATAAGTTTAATTGAGATTTTTAGGGCGAATTATTTTGTGTGGTATTTTAAATCAAAGATATTGTTCTTTATTTGAATTGCATAGCGAAATTAAATAATTTATTTTTTAATGAAAATTAGTAAACATTTTGTGAGAGAAATGGTTTTGTGTGCGCTTTTATTTTTCGCAAAAAAATACATGGAAACGTTATCGACTGTTTTTTCGTTTTCATTTTATGAAAAAAATAATAACAATAATCCTGTTGTGTTGGTCTGTATTGGTTTGCGGTCAAGATGTATTTAGCGGTATGATAATGGACGGCGAATCAGGTGAAGTGTTGCCTTATGTGAATGTGGGTGTGGTCGGGAAAAACGTGGGTACAGTTACGGACATCAATGGTGTATTTAGTCTTGAAATTGATGCGAAATATGATGTGGATACTTTGATGATGTCGATGATTGGTTATGAGGATTTGGTTTTTATGGTTAGGGATTTTAAGAGTGGGGTAGGGGATGATTCAATATTTAAAATGACCTCAAAAACTACTGATTTGCAGGAAATTGTGATATCAGGTAGTCAATTAAAAAGCAAAATTCTTGGTAATAAAACGAAGTCGAAAAATATTAGGGGGCATTTTGTTACAGATGAACTAGGCAATGAAGTCGGTATTATTATTAAAATTAAGAAAAGCCCTACATATATTGATAAGTTTCATGCTTCTATTGTGGAGAATAAATATGATTCGTTGAAATTTAGGTTGAATTTTTACAGCATAAAAAATAAAATGCCACATAAGAATATTTTGAAAGAAAATATTTTTGTGGAAAGCCAAATTAAAGAAGGCGTACTAACGGTGGATTTGAGTGACTACAATATTGTCGTAGAAGATGATTTTATGGTATCGCTCGAATGGATTGAGGATTTGGGGGAAAACGGCTTGAATTTTTCGATGTCTTTTTTCGGAAGTCCCGTTATTTCGAGGAAAACGAGTCAGGCATATTGGAAGAAGCAGAAGCCGGTTGGTATTGGATTTAGTGTGACTGCCAAGCAGTGAAATTCCAAATATCAAAATCCAAATTCCAATAAAAACACGCTTGTTTTCATAAAATGTTTTAAAACAAAAAGTTAATTTATAATATATATGACATATACTATTTAAAATGGTATCTTGACAATATTATGTTTTAAAAATAAAAATATGTTTGTATTTGACATAGGATATTTTTTCCGAATTTGGGCTAAAACTCGTCTGACATTTAAACTTTGCAGGAAAAATATGACATCATCGGTGAATTTTGAAAATGTCTGACGAGTTTTAGCCCAAATTCAAGAGTAAAATGCCAACTATATTAAACAAAAGTAGAATATGATATTATCAAGGTATTAAATTAAAAAAAATAAAAATATGTCTTTGTTTGAAATAGGAAATCTGTTCTGAATTTGACCTAAAACTTGTCAGACATTTTCAAAATGTCTGACAAGTTTTAGGTCAAATTCAGAACGAAGCTGTAAACTAAACAGCAAGTTGAGCGAAACCTGCTGCACCGATTTGTTCAGCTTCGAGTTCCATATCAAGGGCTTTTTCGCGTTTGAGACGAATAAGCCATGCTTCGAGGTGCTGACCTACGATTTCGGGGTGGGTAGCCGGACTGAAATGATTGCCGGGCAGTTTAATGTATGCTTCGTCGGGTGGTGCCACGATGCTATCTTTGACCGGATGAAGAATAAGGGAAGGTGGAGAAAGTTTAGGATTGGGGAGCAGCCACTGAAGGAAACTCCGCCGCTTGGGGTACAGCAGTTGAATGAGTTTGTGAATATCTTGTTTGCCGTATTGCTCAAAAACTTCAAGGGAGTTTTGAAGTTCGGGCATAGAATCGCTCCAATGATAGGTGATGCGAACAAGGCTTTTGAGGGTACTCGACGTAAACAAACCTTTTTCGGTGAGCCATTTGACGAGCTTTTTGTAATTATAGGGCAATTTAATTTTTTGGGGATTGGTGAATGAGGCAATTAGACAATTGGCACAACCAAGTTGTTGGTGCAAATGGTGTGAAATAAATCCACCCAATGAATGACCAATCAAAATGTCATTTTCATCAATGCCATAATGTTCCCGCAGGGCTTTTACAAAACTTTTAATATCAATATCTTCGGGTGTAAATTGCTGTAAAACAGCCCGATAATCAATATGCAACAGTTCGTAATCGTTCAAATATGGGGCAATTTTTCTAAAAATTCGTTTGTCCTCACCAAAGCCCGGCAATAACACAATACGCTTTCTATAACTCATTTTATTTTCACATTTAGGTGTTTATAGTTGTCTAGGTACGAAGGCAAATATACAAATATTGTGCAAATTGTTAGTCTGAACAGTATTTTATGCAAAATTTAACAAGGTATTTAACGCATATATGTGTATAAATGTTCGCGAAAGTATGTGAAAACAAATTTTTATTCTATATTAATTTTTTGAATAATAAAAGGAAATGTATTGTTTTATGGTTATATTGTTGTATTGCTGTATGGCTTCATTACTGCCATAATTCTTATTGCTTCGCAAAAAATTATACAATAATGAAGCAATCAAACCATAAAGCAATACAACAGCTTTTAAAATCAATTTGATTGAGGTACAGGTCGGTCTTTATCCATTCGTATAATAGCCCGAATCGCAAAAAACAGTCCCGCTGCAAGACCAAGATAACCACCAATCCAAACAACCCATGCAGCCGCCTCGCTACCCGAACAAGATAGATTGCAGCCAAGTGCGAAAATGAAGTATCCAAGTACGACTGCCCCCAATATTGTCAATAATATCAACAAGACTTTGAGTGCGACCATACCTCCTTTGTCGGCTTGTTTATCTTTTTTCAAAGTCCGTATTTTGGCACGGATACTCTTTCTGAATTGCTTGATTTGTTTGGCAGGTTTTTGAAAAACATTGTCTTTTACGGTTTCTTGTATCGGTGTTTTTGCGATGAAAACGGGTGTTGCAGTGGCAGTATGGTTGGTTTGAGCTTCATAGAAAATACTATTGGCACTGGTCGCAATAAGGAAAAAATAAGCCATGACGAATGTAAATAAAATCCAATGACTTTTGCCGATAGTAAGAATATTTGAAAAAGCCACTTTTTCGTTTTTTATTGGGATACAAACAAGTCGCAATGAAGAATACCATAACCAATATAGGAATCAGCACGGCAGGCAACACCACATTAAAATCGTATAACGAAGCTCCAAAATATATAGCCAAAAAAGGAAGTACAATATGAGCAAAAGTAATGATGAGTCTGGCTCTGACAGGGTGCTTTTTTGCAAATTTCGATAGTTTTTTCATAATCATGTTTTGTTTGTTGAATGTTTAATGGGCACTAAATCTCTCACAAATTACGAAAAAATATTGAATGATGAAAGGTTTGTTTACTTTTACCTTGAAAGTAAATAGGAGAGCAAAACCGGAAGATTTGCTCTCCTATCCATTGAGTCAGCTATTGCGATTTGATAAACTTTCTTGAAATAAGCCCTTTTGAAGTTTGAAAGGAGATAAAATAAATGCCGTTTTGAAGGTTGGAAATATCAATTGAGGTGCTTTGCTGACCTGTTTGCTGTATTAATGTTTTACCAATAGTATCGTATATTTTTATTTCGATATTTGATAAATCTGTATTGGTTTGAATGTCATACTGTATGGTATTGACCGCAGGATTTGGACTTAGGGTGATTTGCGGGGTTTGGTATGCTATATCAGTCGTACTTATCAATATATCTTCGTCGGGTGTGATTGTACCTGTGGTATCGCCGTCGATGATGTATGCAGTCAGTTCTCTTATGCTACTGCCTTCAAACCATGTGTGTAAAAAAGCGGTTTCTCCCAAACCTTCTTCCCACACCCTGTGGCATCCAAAGGAACAGCCATTTTCGAGTGTATCTGTAGAGTCATTTTGAGGGATAAAATAACTGTCAAGATAAGGGCTGTTAGCGTAGCCATCCGAATACATTAGTTTTGTTCGTCTCCCTTGCTTCTCTCCAAAATAGAGCGTATGTTTCATATTTTGGGAATCAAAATTCAATTCACCGCAATAGTTATAATCGCTTTCTCCTAAACAATATTCAGTCATGTCAAACAACTGATTAGGATAGAAATTTGTCACATTATTTTTTGTAAGAGTATATGTGTAATCATCTTGCCCGCTATATTCAAGATAGACCTCATCCGGTCCCATACCATAACTTGAATTATAATACGCCAAATAATATGTTCGATTGAACTGATATACGATAGAGTCTTGAAATTCATCCTTACCTATTACCCTGATTTTAGTCGTTCCAAATGTGCCTGATGCTCCATTTACACTGTGTTCGTATTGCAGAATATCTCCTACATTAAAATCGAAAAAATCTTGATGTCCGGGCATTTTGAATCCCAAATCGCGTGTTTGAATGCCCATAAGTCGGTGATAAGTGTCGTTATCAAGGTGCGGAAATTCGATAATTCCGTGTGATTTTGAGAGGATGACAGTATCACCGTTCGATAGGGCAATGTGTTTGAGAGAATCGGTATTTCCGAACACTTCTCCCTCCGTAATAGCAATGACTTC
The DNA here is from genome assembly GCA_938028705.1 of uncultured Saprospiraceae bacterium. Classification (GTDB taxonomy): domain Bacteria; phylum Bacteroidota; class Bacteroidia; order Chitinophagales; family Saprospiraceae; genus JAHDEO01. The sequence continues at coordinate 15,247 of CALIZI010000453.1, forward strand.
CGCAGAAATATTTTGACTGTTTTCAAAAATCCATGTCTCACCTACCGGCGCACAAGGCTTTATGAGTAATTCATTGTTGGATGTAAATACGTACTCACAGTCATTTGCAACTACAATGTCGCTACCCAAAAATTGCGGCTGATTTTGCAGATAAGATCGTGGACCTGAATACCCCGAAGAAGGTGGGCAAGTTTCGCAAGGTTGTACAATTTTATTAAGGTGTGAAGTTGTAGTTCCCGTCGAAGTATCTGTAGTGGTGGAATCTATACGGATTGTAGCCGCAACAGGATTGTTATTGTAAAAATAGACGGAGTTGCCATCGATATAAATGGAAACTGAATCGTGAGTTGGAGTTGTTCCTACAAGCTCGTAGTGATATACATCGCCTTCCACTATTGGTGACCAATTTTGAGCGGAAACATAGAACGAAATTAAAACGAAAAAAAAGATTGGGTAAAATAATTTCATGAAAAATTAATTTTTATGTGTTAAAAATTAATGTTGGTTGATAAAAAGCCTGTTTTTTAAGTTTTATTTTCGTTTGTGTAAAGTGTATGTTGCAAATATATAGTTTTTTTCTGAGAGTTGCTTGGAGAGACTTAAACATCATCAAATTTCTCAATAACGTCTTTTGCTTCCACTAAATTCCCAAATCCAATTAGACTGTCTATTATGGTTGATAAAGACATTCTGTCTTTTGTCTTGTAAGCAAGAAGATAGAGTAGTGCTTCGGAAGAAATTAGTATAAAGCGTTTGATGTCTGTATTCCAAGTAATTTCATTTACAAAACTGTCGAAATCAGATTTAAATGAATTACTGACAATGATAAATCCAATTTTTTTATATCCGTCCTTTTGTAATTTCGGGCAGTGGTGATTGATATATTCTTTAATAGCCCTGTCGTCTATACCAAGACTGTAACCATTGCTGTAAGCCTTCGCGTCAACTATGAATGCCGTATTATCTTCTCTGCATCTTAGAATCGCGTCGGGATTTCGCCCTTTTCCTTGTCCGAGTGTTTCTACCTCAAAATCCAGTTGCTCAAAAACTTCTGCAACAGCTTTTTCGTACTGACTGCCTTTTGCTGCTGCCGATATATCGTCATTGCTGCCCAATTCAATCAAACGTGCTACTTTGGGTATCAGGTAATCTGCCAGTTCAAAACTTGCATGCTTGATAATGCTTGGTTCTTCCGGTTCTACTATCTCATTATCAATTTTAATCGGTTTCTTATCAATTTTTGCTGTATGATTTGGATTCCCTTTGAAGTTCCAAAAAGCACATTCTATATCCCAATGTGTCAGCTTTTTATTGGAGTATTTGGTCAAAATAGATTTAACCTCATCATTGATTTCATAGAAAAATTTGTAACCTTCTGATTGCTTATTAAAGTCTTTCCAAATACCAATTTCTTGATATGCTTTGGTGAGCGAAGTATAATGAATCGGCCATTTTTTATACTCGTGAATTTGCCAAAAATAAGATAAAAAATAACTTACAGCTCCGGGCTTTGGGGCTTTTCGCCTGTCTGTTGCGACATCATAAATTGAGCGGACAAATTTTTCTAGGTGTTTTATTTTTTCAAGCGCATCATTTAAATCGGTGGGTTCGGTGATACACTTTTTTAGTAATTGGACTAATTCATTGATATTATCACTACTGGTTTTGACTAATTGATTAAAAAACATTTGCCCTTTCATGGCGGTAAAACCCCAAAGATTATTTCTCTTATTATAACTGTCAACTGTTGTCTTAAATTCGTAAATATCAATCTCAGAGTTGATAAATTTGTGTATGAAAGATTGTAAATGCTCAATCGAAGCTATGCGTTTGGGCGTTACTTTATCTACTTTATTGCCTGTATCATCCTGTATGAATTTGTCGGTTTTCAAATAGTCATCCCATATATTTTCGATGACTTTGACGGTATCTTTTGTAATTTTCATTTTGGTATAGATATTTGGATTATGGATGATTTGGTTTTGTTTGTGACGATTTTAGGAGGTTATAAATTCGTTGAAATTTGGTTTGCGCTAATTTTCATTCATCAAAGTTAATTTCTTTTTCGGAAATGGTACGACTGTTGTAAATATCTTTCTCCAATTCGTCAGAAGACAATACCGGATCGCTATTCCATCTTTCAAATAACTTATTTAACATTTCCGGTTTTGTATCAAATTTTAACCCTAAATCTTCTGACAATGCTGATAGAATGGTCAGTTTAGCTTCTTTACTCATCGGCTTGATGATATTCAGGATATTAGCTACTGCTATATTATTCATCTTGTTTAATTTTTTTCAAATATAGGGGGATTTTGGTAGAGTTGCATAGAAGAATACTCAAAATCGCAAAGAAGGAGGCAGATAGTTTGTTCCTAAATATGCGTAATAATTCTTGCGTAATTCCGGGATAATAGAAGGGTCTGATATTTTCATATCAATGACTGCCAACTTATCGGTTTTGCCATACGGAAACATAAGTTCTCCTTCGGTAATAGAAGGGTCTTTTCTATATCTTCTTTCTTTTTCTAAAATGAATGTTATAATCTTATCTCTTTCTTTCAACCACTCCGGCGGCATTGTTTTACTTTGTCCGTAAAACTTTCCTCTTTTCTTTTCAGCATCAATATAAAAATCTACACTCAATAGAGAGTCTCCGTGCATCAATGCACTGTAAAGCATATCATCAGATGCGTGTTTCCAATCAAAAACCTCATGGTTGACTTTTATCCAACCTACTACAAAATCATCTATTTCTTGTTCTGAAATTAGGGTGGGGTAATTGGATTTGGAATATTTGAAGGCACAAGATGTAGAAAAGAAGAGTAAACTTCCGAATAATGTTGATAGAATGGTGATTGTTGTGTTTTTCATGTTTATTAATTGAACGGTAAGATTAGTTTTTATCACACTAATTTAAAAATCAATCATTAAGCATTATTTTAATAAAACAGAAACATATTATTTTTTCTTATAATTTTAAATGATTATAGGTTCCTCTCTTTTCACAGTAGAAGGTTTAGGAGTAGGATTTTGAAAATACCCGTCATACCGTTTCTCCACCTCATCCAAAACCCCAAAAAGCAACTCCGGTTCCATGTGGTCCACCAATCGCGAACGATAAGCTTTAATCCCCGGCAGACCTTTAAAATAATTCGTATAATGACGACGCATTTCCAGCACACCGAGTTTCGCGCCCTTCCATTCTATCGAGTGAGTTAGGTGCTGACGTGCGGCATCCACACGCTCACGCACAGTAGGCTGGGGGAGGAGTTCGCCTGTTTTGAAATAATGTTTGATTTCATTAAAAATCCAGGGATAGCCGATACTCGCTCTGCCAATCATAATGCCATCCACGCCGTAGCGTTCGCGGTAGAGTTTGGCTTTTTCGGGCGAGTTGATGTCGCCATTGCCAAAGACAGGAATGTGCATACGCGGATTCTCTTTTATCTTGCCGATGAGCGACCAATCTGCCTCGCCTTTATACATCTGCTTGCGGGTACGTCCGTGTATCGCAATTGACTGAATACCAACATCTTGTAATCGCTCTGCCACTTCTACAATATACTTGGTGTTATCATCCCAACCCAATCGCGTTTTCACCGTTACAGGCTTATTGGTACGCTTTACAATAGCTTCTGTCAGCTTCACCATTCGCGGTATATCTTGCAAAATACCTGCGCCTGCCATCTTACACACCACCTTCTTCACAGGGCAACCGTAATTGATGTCCAATACCTCCGGGTCAGCTTCTTCCACGATTTCTGCGGCACGTTCCATAGACTCCAGTTTTGCTCCAAAAATCTGAATGCCGATAGGTCGCTCGTAATCGTAAATATCCAACTTCTGCACACTCTTATGAGCATCGCGTATCAGTCCTTCCACCGAGATAAATTCGGTGTACATCATATCCGCCCCATGCTGTTTGCACAGCGCACGAAAAGGCGGGTCGCTCACATCCTCCATAGGAGCAAGCAACAAAGGAAATTCACCGAGATTAATATCACCTATTTTTACCATGTTTATTAGTGTTGTGGTGTGGTAGTGTTGTAGTGTTGTAGTTGGTTGGTGTTGTGTTGTAGTTTTCATAGTGTTTTGGTATTGTTTGTGTAATTGTTTTTTTCATTTTTCAAAATAAAAACTATCTTACAAATACACTAAATAGCACTACAACCACCACACTACAACACTAAAACACTACAACACGCTCAAAAATTCGTAAATTTACGGAAAATTCAGATAACATGACACCTGAACCGTTGACGACACGCGAATTTGCGATAAAAGAACTGCTTTTGTTTTTGCTGGTCGCGTTTATTTTTGTATTATTGGGTACTGCCTTATCGGTTGGGATTGCGCCTTTGTTGGGGATTGAGGATCTGCAGGTTTTGTTAGGGAATATTTCGGAAGATACACCAAAGGAAACCTTGCAAAGTGTACAGGTGATTTTGATGTTGAGTCAGGTCTTTACTTTTTTGCTGCCGGGAGTGGTTTTTGCGCTGTGGTATTATCGTAAAAATTGGTTGAAAAGAACCTTACTGTCGCGTGCGCCTTCTATGGGTGATGTGAGTTGGGGATTGGCATTATTGGTCTTGACTTTTTCGGCAATGCAACTGGTCTATTGGTTGAACAAACAAATACCTTTACCCGATTCATTGAAGGCAGCAGAGGATAGTTCACAAGCACTCATTCAAGCTATGATGCAGTTGGATTCGCCCTTGGCATTACCGATGAATTTATTGGTCATGGCATTGCTGCCCGCAGTAGGGGAGGAGTTGATTTTCAGAGGGTTAGTACAGCGTATCTTCTCGCGCCTTGCGGCTAATGTACACGCAGGTATCTGGATAGCCGCTACGGTTTTCAGCATCATGCACTGGCAATTTGAAGGCTTTTTTGTACGTTTATTATTGGGTGTTTTGTTCGGTTATATGTTGTATTGGTCGGGGAGTTTGTGGCTACCGATATTGATGCACTTTATATTTAATGCTATGCAGATAGTCGGACAGTATATGTATTTTCAAGGCAAAATTGATATAGATTTGGACCAAGAAATTGAAATGACATCAAGCAACCTGATTATGGGAACTATTGCCCTTATTTTAACTTTAATTTTATGTAATTATGTACATCGAAAACGGAAACCACAACGACTCGAATACGAACGAGCAATGGGCGAAAATTTATAGCAGCATTTCACCACCAAGAGTGGAACTGTTGCGGAGTTTGTTGGAGCGCGAAGGCATCCCTGCCGTAGTGGTCAACAAGCAAGATTCTATGTACGTCATGATTGGCGAAGTAGAACTTTATACTACTCGCGATTTTATTTTGAAAGCTAAAAATATTATTGATAAAACGGAAATATGAGTGATTCAAATTTCAAAAAACAAATTCCAAATTCCAATTTTTTACAGAATATAATCATCAGGTCAACTTGACAATGTCATGTTTTAAAAATAGAAATATATTTGCATTTAACATGGGATATTTTTTCCGAATTTGGGCTAAAACTCGTCAGACATTTAAACTTTGTAGGATAAAATGACATCATCGATGAATTTTGAAAATGTCAGACGAGTTTTAGCCCAAATTCAAGAGCAAAATGCCAACGATATTAAATAAAAATCGAACATGATATTGTCAAGCTAATTTTTATATTTTAATTTTAAATTATTCATAGAAATTTGATTGGTAATTTTTAATAAAATTAATTTAATTATAATAAAAAATATTTAAAATTTATAATTAATTGTAAATTAATATTTTAAATAAAACAAAAAAAATAATTTTATTGTAAAAAATTGTTTTCTACCCTGACTTTTTTGCAAATAAGGAGCATTGCAAGAATAATATGTGTAATTTTACAAAAATGATAATCTGGTATAATGTCAATTTTTTAAAATGCTGACAGATGAAAAACTTTACACTTTTAGTTGAAGGCAATAGTGACAAAATCATAGTGGAATCTATTTTGGCGGCGGCTAAAATGGATAAACATATTAATGTGGTCATTGGAGGAGGTAAAAAGAAGACGGAAGATTTAGCTAATCAGATGCTATCGGAAGGCGCAACAAATGTAGGCATGTTGATAGATTTGGATATTGTAAATATACCTGATGCGAAAAACTATATTGAAGATAAAAAGTTGAAAAACAAAGATGTAGAAGTGTTTTTTGCTGCTCCTGAAATTGAAGCATGGCTATTTGCGGATATGGATTTGGCATTAAAGAATGCGAGAAATAAAAGTGATAAAACTAAAATTATATTGAGGCGAATGTCTCTACCTGATGAAATTCCACATCCCAAACTGAGTGCGAGTTATCTTTTTGATAATTATAAAGAGCCTTATTTTCTGAAAGATATTGATATTTCTAAAGCTGTTTTTCGCTCGCCTTCGTTGCACAATTTTCTCATTCGTTTGGGGGAAATCACAGGTGTCCAACCGGATATACCGGAGGAGCCGATTTCGCGCAATCTTGATAGGAGAGTTTTTGCTAATTTACTCAAAGAAGTGCTGCCAAGTGATAAAGTTATTTTCAAAACCATGAGAGGAAGATACACAACACAAGATATTTTGGATAGTATAAAGGACAACACGGAACTCAGTAGAGAATATACTGACGACCTGCTTCGCATAGCACGAGATTTTTTAATGAGACAAGCCAATAGTAATTGAAAATGAGCAGCATAGGTTTTGCAACTAATTACGATGAATCTACGAGTTCTAATTTCAATATTGTCATAGATATTTTACCAGAAGATTCAATCAATTTACTGGCTACATCTGCGGTAAGACCCAACTTCATAGAGGCGTTAAAAGCATATCCCAAAAATGATGTATTCGCCTTTACACATGGAGATGCTGACAGTTTTTACGATAATAATGATACCGTGGCTTATTCGATTGATGATAATTTGTTTGCAAATCGAAAAGTATTCATTTTCGCTTGCCACACTGCCAATATATTGGGTAAAGAAGCTGCGAATACGAATTGTGTATATTGGGGATATACAGGTCCATTGGCTGCTTTGGAAGATGATGAATTGAGTAAAGGTATTTTTGCAAAAATTATGACAGATGTACTGGCGAATTTTTATATGCAAAATACTGAACAAGAAGTAAGTAAATATTTAGAAAAAATACAAAAAATGTGTGCGGCGGGTACGAAAAAACTTGATGATTTATATAAAGAAAATCCAAATTATAATCCTATTCCTGCCTATAAAGCATTAAATCATATTTGGAGCAGATTAAGGGTTTATTTCAAATCTGAGCATAAGATTTTGATTCATCCTGACGCTGACTCCCAAGATATTATTTGAAAAATAAAATCCACACACCACATTGAAAATCCTACATTTCTCCGACACCCATCTCGGCTACAACGAACTCGACAAAACAGGTACAAACGGCGTAAACATGCGCGAGCAGGATTTTTACGATTCGTTTATTTATGTTATAGATAAAGCATTGGAAATCAAGCCTGATGTCATCGTTCATGCCGGAGATTTTTTCCATCGTCCTTCACCGCCCAATCGTCCGATAACGGTAGCTTTGCAGCAACTCAAACGCTTGTCGGATGCCCGCATTCCCATTGTCATCATTGCCGGAAATCATGAAACACCGCGCAATATTAACACGTCACCGATACTCAAAGCCTTTAGTACGGTCAAGGGTGTATATCCGATTTTTGGCCAGCAATATGAGACGCACGAATTTGGTGAACTCGTGGTGCATGGCTTACCGCATATCAATGATATGGAGGTCTTGGAAACGGAGCTTGATAAAATAAAACCCATTAAAGATAAAATAAATGTCATCATGCTACACACCGCTTTTGATAGATACATGACAGACGAATACGGACAACAAATCTTTCCCGAAGAACGCCTTAAAATGCTCAACAAATTTGATTATGTAGCACTCGGACATATACATGATTTTCAAAAAGTGAAAGGCTTGGAAACAGCTTGGTACAGCGGCTCGATAGAGCGCACAAGCATCTCTCAAGATAAAGAGAAAGTCTTTTGCACATTAGATTTGGAAAAAGGAAAAAATGCTGAACCTAAAACTCACGTCATTCCCACACGAACATCGCTGCGCTTTAATATTAAAAATTGTAAGGACAAAACAATCGCTGAGATAGAAGCAGAACTTTTGGAACAGATTGACACAAAGACACAGAAGGGAGCTTTAGTTTTTATTGAATTTAAACAAATGGCAGCTATGCAAGTCGATATACTCTCGAATAGGCGTGTGCATGAATTGCTGCCCGATTGCACACATATTCAAATAAAAAGAACAAGTGTATCGGAAGACACCACGTATTCTTCTGATTTCCGTGTCGATAGTTTAGACGATTTATTGTCTGATTATATTAAAAACGAAATTGACGATACCAATAAAGCAAAAACCTTAATCAATAAAGCAAAACATTATATAGACCTCTATGAATCAGGAGATTATTGAGGAGTGGGAGAGTTAAGAAGTTAAGAGTTAAAGAGTGATAAATTGATAAAGTTTTTTCTTCGCAAAAAATTATCACTCTCTTACTCTCAACTCTCTTACTCTCAACTCTCACACTCTATACTTTCTTTCACTCTCAACTCTATACTCTCCAACTCTCAACTCGAACACCATGATATTACACAAATTAACATTAAAAAATTTCAAACAATATACTTCGGAGACGATTGAATTTAAAGAAGATTTGGTCGGTATTACCGGACGTAATGGGGCAGGGAAGTCGTCTATTTTTGAAGCAATTTTGCTGGCTTTATTTGGCTCGTTTAATGTAGATAATGCTTATTTGAGAAGTAGTTGGGCAGATACGAAAGCGGTTGTTTTGGTAGAATTGGAATTTGATATATCAGGCAAAAAATATCGAGTAAAACGACAATTTCGAGGGAAAAATTTGGCACATCATGCGGACCTGTACGAAGTGGAAGGCAAGGAGCCTGAACACCTTGCGACCAGTGCCAATGAGGTAAAAAGGTACGTACGAGACTTGCTGGGTATGGACAAAGAAGCGTTTACGAAGTCTGTTTTTTCAGGTCAAAAAGAGTTGGACGAAATATCGAAAGTACAAGGCAGCAAACGTAAGGAAATGATTCGTAAAATGGTCGGTTTGGATAAACTCGATACGATTCAGCGACTCATTCGACGTGATGCAAATGCGGTAAAAAATGAAATTGCCGGACAAACCGCTTTGCTATTAACGAGTGAAGATTTGGCGGATTTGGAAAGTAAATTAAAAGATTTTAATAAAGAAGAAATCGACCTTAAAAAAGCTTGCAGCACTACCGAAAAGCAATTAAAACAACATAATGATTCGTATCAAAAAGCAAAAATAGCCTTAGATGCACAACAGACTTTGCGCGACATTTTTAATGAAAAAGATAAGAAACAAAGTAAGTATGTGGAAGGTGTGAAGGGACTTAAAGAGACCTTGAAAAAGCAAGAAACAGAACGTGAAAATTTATTATTATTAAAAAAATCATTAAAACAACAAGAACCGGAAATCAAATTATTTTCAGAAAAAAAAATAAAAAAAGAAGCACTCGAAAAAGAGAAAAAACAATTTGACCAAATCCAATTATTAAACCAAAAACAAAGTACAAAACTTGCCACTACAGAAAAAATTATCAAGGAAATTGAAGGTTTGGAAAAGGAAATCGCACCACTTGCGAAGGTAAAATCCGATATCGAAGCACTGGATAGAAAACACAGAGTACAGGAAACAATTGAGCAGGAGTGCATGAAAAAAGCAGCGAATATATCTCAGAAAATTGGTGATATCAAAGGTAAAATCAGCGAGCGTCAGGAGAATATTTCGACCATGCAAAGCCTCGGAAAAGATGCAGACTGTCCGACTTGTCTGCGCCCTTTGGTGGAGAGTTATGATGCGACTTTGAGGAAGTTGAATACCGAAATTTCGACCTACGAAAACAAGGAACTAAAGTTATTAGAAAAAGAATTGGAGATGAATGGAAAAGACCACAAAAAGGCAATTGAAGCCCGTCGAAATTTCGCTGTGCAAATCACTGAATTAAAAAATAAACAAAGCGAAATTCAAACTAAAGCGAAAGAAATTGAAAAACGAAAAAATGAGTTAATAGGTTTAAAATCAGAACTTAAAACAATAGAGAAAAGTATTAAGTCTATTGGTGAAATCAACTTTGACCAACAAACCTACGATAGCCTTGTGGCTGAAATAAAAGCCTTTGAATCAACTTACATTAATTACGAAAAAAACCGCGCAAAAACAGAAAAAATATCAGATGTAGAGACTGAAATCAAAACTTTACAAGAGCGAATTGGTAAAGGAAATAACCTCATCACAACAATACAAACAGACATCAAAGAACTCAATTTTTCACTCCCTGCCTACCAAGCTGCCCGACAAAAAAGAGAGGACACCGAAGCCCAACGCGACAGCACTCAAGCCCAATTCAATCGCGAGCGCGAAGCACTAACAAAAAAAACAAATAATATCAAAAAAATCCAACATAGACTGGACACACACAAACAAACACAAGCTGCCATAAAAGAGCGCGAGCGGCAATATATCGAACTCGAAGAACTCGGTGGTGTATTCGGCAGATTCAAAAATGATATACTGGGAAAAGTGCGTCCAATGATAGCCGGAAAAGCTGGAAGACTCTTTAGAGACATCACAAAAAATCGCTATGAGCGCATCCAAATTAACGATAACTTTAATTTTGAAATCCTTGATGAAGGGAAACTTTATCCGATTGAACGCTTTTCAGGTGGTGAAATTGACCTTGCCAATTTATGTCTTCGCATTGGTATTAGCGAAGCCGTCGCACAACTCGCGGGGAGTGATAGGACGCACGGATTTTTAGGTTTTGATGAAATTTTTGGCTCACAAGATGACCAGCGGCGACAAGATATTATGTACGCTTTGCAAATCCTAAAACAACAATACAAACAAATTTATATTGTCACCCATATCAACGATGTGAAAGAAGAATTTTCAGAGATTTTGGAGGTGCAGAGGATGCCAGAAGGCAACAGTCGTGCAACTTGGTTAGAACGATAAGTTCTGAACCACGAAGTTCACTAAGAACATGAAGGTCGAATTAACGTGAAAGTTCAAAAAAAAATCTCATAACTCCTTGTGCTCTTATATGGTAATTCGACCTTCATGTCCTTAGTACCTTCGTGGTTCAAAAAATTACACTTTTACAAATTTCTTAGAAATTACCGTCTGACCACTCACCAATTGCACAACATAAAACCCTGATTGCAAGCCACTTACATCAATTTGTGTTTGTCCATTATCGTAGGCTTGGCGGATGTATTGCTGCATCACCCGACCATTAATATCAGTGATATACAGTTGTACATCGTGGGTATCCGGCACTGAATAATATAGTGTAATTTGGTTGCGTACCAAGTTGGGTACAAGTTGCAATTGCACCGATTCGGTAGTCATTTTTTTTGTATGATTATTGTCCTCATGCCATAGCGGAGCAAGCCCGTTGGTCAGACAAAAAGTACGACTTTGTGCGCTTCCAAAACCACCTCCGCCGGATGCGAGTGTTGTACCATTGGCATCGCTAAGGCTGTAATTTCCGCACAAACCCGGCGCAACCACCGACCCCAAAGTAGCCACTACGCTACCCGGAGTAATCAGCGTTCCGGGCGTGATAAATGTACCGCTACTTGAGGCACTGCTCTGGAAAGGACACATCCCGTTGCCAATCGCATCATAAAAATTCAGAGTATAACAGCCGTCCGGCAAACAGGTACTTTCTAACATATTTGAATTACCTATCGCACCTGTATAAGTGCCGCCCGAAGCCACAACATTATTATTGGCATCTACAATATCCCAACTCGTTTGAGCCGGAAATCCATCGAAATTAATACTCAAATCTATACCTGCACAGCAACTCGATTGGTAAGCAATATTCGACAAAGTAAAAGCATGTGTTCCGCCTGCCGCGCCCGTAGCAGTGTATTTAATACCAAGATACACCGTCGAGTTGCCGACAGCCGCACCGTAATTGACCACCAATCCGGTCACGCTCGTATTGCCTGCCATCATCACCGAGTTCCAGCCGGCGGCGGTGGGGCTGCCCGATGTAGCATTCCACAAAAATTCAAGGTCTGGACCGGCGAAGTTTTCCGTAATGTCCAAGACCAAATTTGCCGTAGTCGTAGTAGTCATGTCAACCGGTCCATAGACCAGCCATTGCTCACTCGGATTATTGGAATTGGTATAGGCATTGATGTCATAATTGCCTGTGGCATCGCATATCCATGTGGCTTGTGTACCGGTATTTGTGACAACGGATACAGCATTCCAATCGCAATTATCCAAGCGATTTTCGCATACACCCGGAGCTATATCACAGTTGGTATTCCATATCAAATCCGCATATTCAGGATGGTCAATAAAAGGGTTTCGATTACCCTGATTTGCCGCCAGCGCAATGGCATTATTCCTATCAATTTCCAGTTGGCTTGGCGGGTCTTGATTGTGCCATTGCAGGAGCAAACTCAACAAGCAAGGCTCATAAATCGTCAGAATATCATTACTAAAGACAGAGACCGTAGTAGGATTGATACCATCCCAATTTTGACTAATAATTTCATCCTGATACCGCACTGCCATGTACAAAAATGCTCTGGCAAAATCACCTTTATAGGCATTGTCCGGCTCAAATACATTATCATCGAAATTGGTCGTATTATCAATATTGGTGCAAGGCAAACCGTCCAAACCGATATTGGTCATGGGAAAAGTTGTGTATGGATAAGCACCTATAGATGAACCCACTATGCCAAGCGGGTACGCACTTTTATCTGAATTGGTACCAACATCGGAAGGGAAAAGATTATGATAATCCGAAAATTGGTCAACACTTGTACTGCCGCCCCACCACGACCTCGGCAAAACGTGTTCGCGGTTGATTTGTCCGCCGGGCAAGCTCGAACCGGAACAAACAGCACTTGTATTTTTGTACCTGTCAATGATAAAACCATTAGCATCTACATCATAGGTACAAATAAAAGCGGCAAAATCAGTAGAGTAATCTCTCACTGTATGACCGTCAATCAGGTCGTGCAGGGCTTGCTTGAGGGGCATACACGCCAAGCCGTTGTTGACCACTTGTGCATCCACATTATCGTAATAAGTGCCTTGTGCATCGGCTTCAGAGGTATTGAATAATAAGAGTGTAAGAAGAGTTGAAAAGACGAATATTTTTTTCATTAAATATATTTAGTATTATAAAAAAATTATATTTACAAATTATTAAGCCTGTAAAATAAACGATTTATATTCACTTTTTATAATCAAATTTGAATGTAAATGTTACAGGCTTAAACGGACTAAAAAGTATCCAAAATGAAGCCAAATTTAGTTAATATGAATTGCTTTATATTAATTTAAAAAAATATGTATTTTATTATTTATTAATTTTTTTTGTAAATATAAAAAATAAATAAATCGCTAATTTTAATTTAAAACGTTATTTTTAAAATAATTATAAATTTTAATGTTTTTATTAATTTGACACAATGTTATGTTCGATTTTTATTTAATATAGTTGGCATTTTGCTCTTGAATTTGGGCTAAAACTCGTCAGACATTTTCAAAATTCACCGATGATGTCATATTTTTCCTGTAAAGTTTAAATATCAGACGAGTTTTAGCCCAAATTCGGAAAAAATATCCCATGTTAAATACAAACATATTTCCATTTTTAAAACATGAGATTATCAAGTTAAAAGAATATTTTATAAATTATTTCAAATAATAACTGTCATTTCTGTTAAATTTTTTCGAGTTATTAAATGTTCTGAATGAGGTCATTTTTCTTATTGAAATTCAAAAATTTTACAAGCTAATTCAAAATATAATTTGGTTTTTAAAATTGTTTTTAATAAAATATTTTTTTAA
>CALIZI010000454.1 GCA_938028705.1 uncultured Saprospiraceae bacterium
TCCGAACCTAACCCAAGTTGAATATGTAGCCCCAAAAAATCAGAGCGGGGAGAGTTGTCAGACGAATTCTTTTGCTAAAAGCGAAGATCTTATCAAATAATCGGTGCCTTCTAAAACAGCATTCGTCTGACAACTAAACCAGTTAAAAAACTTGGGGGCTACATACTCAACTTGGACTAACAATCTGAATGAGCAAATTGCAATTTGTTTGACCATAGTTTGACCAGAAAGAATTAAAAAAGCCCTGTGCGCTGCACAAGGCTTCATAATTCACTGATAATCAGTGTACCCGGAGTGGGAATCGAACCCACACTCCCTTAACGGGAACAGGATTTTAAGTCCTGCGTGTCTACCAGTTCCACCATCCGGGCAGTTGGTGTATTTTTATTTTTAAAGGTTTTAAGTCCTGCGTGTCGGACTTTATCCCGAACTCGTTTCGGGAAGTTCCACCATCCGGACATGGTATAAAAAATATGGGTTTGGGCATTACGCTCAAACCCATATTTAGTTTTGGAGCGAAAGACGAGATTCGAACTCGCGACCCCGACCTTGGCAAGGTCGTGCTCTACCAGCTGAGCTACTTTCGCTTAACGGAGTGCAAATATACGGCAATCTACTTTATATTTTCAAATAATGGGCATAATTTTTTTGAAAAAAATTGCTCGCGTGTGTATAGTACGTTTTGGTGAGAGATTTAGTTCACCGAAGGTCAATTGCAACTGCAACCTCAAATTCAAAAGTAATTTCAACGAAGTTGAAATAAATTTTTAATTTGTTTTTGTAATTAGGCTTGTTACCCTTTAAAAACAAGGAAAACCAGTGAGAATTACTGTGCCAAAAATATTTTCAAGGTCAGTAAAATGTATATAATTTTGATTTTAAAATACTTATAAATATTTTTATTTATTTTGTGATTTTAAATTTTTATATAAAACACTGTAAATCAAAACATTAGTTCCGTAACAAGTCTATTGAATTTTACTTGAGTTTGAGGTTGCAGTTGAGTTTGAGGTTGCTTAGTTAAATATGTCTATGCTTTCGCCGTCTTTTTTATATTGTTCATTGAGCATTTCCATGAATGTTTTGAGGCTGTTGTCGTTTTTGTTGAGGGTATTGACGAGTATTTTAGAGGTTTTTGTATTCATGGTAAATAACATATCTTCGATATATTTTTCGTCCAAGTCTTGCATCATACCTTTAGCATTATTGGCATCAAAGTACATGCCCATCGTATGTCCTGTCAGTACATCGGCGGCTTTGCCTTTTACGCGGTCCGATTTGGCATAGCGTCCGCTTTTTAATTGTGTCAAAATATCCTGTCTGTCTGTGATAAACAACATGTCGTCTATTATCAAAAGACTTGGATTAGAGCGTTTTGCACCTCGCCTGCCGGATGAGTTCATCATTTGATTCATCATATCCTCCGCACCTTTTATGGCATATTCGTTTCTTCCGATTTTGGTGAGCATGCCTGTTTGTTCGCCTATCTCCATAAATTTATTTAGGCGGCTTTTATCTTTGATTGTGGTAATAAATAAGCCACTTGATGCAAGATCCTGCCCATTGTCATAACTCACAAATGCCAAATCACTGTCCAGTGTTTTAGCGAGGTCTTCTACTGTGACATCATATTCTCTCAAAACCATATTCACAAAACCCATCATCCCGCTTTGTTTGATTTTTTTATAGATTCCGTCATAATTCAGCGCGATGCTCGTTGCTGTACTCATATCTCCGGCAGGTATATAAGGCGTAAAATCTCTTGTCACTTTCTTACTCACCAACATATCAAATTCTTCGTCTAGGGTTTTGGACAATAAATATTCCATATCGGCAACCATAAATCCATCTTCAAAATCAATATAGGTATTAAAGTGATTGTCTTTCAAATCTTTCTCTTTAATCCCCATCAGGGACATTTGTCGTTTTGCATTTTTGTAAAAAGTACGCGCCAAAGCATCCGAGCCTGCCCATATACAAATATCGTGTTGTTGTCCGAATACTTTTTTCAAACCCTTATTGACGACTATCGAATTTTCTCTTTCTGTATTAAAAACTTTTATAATTTCATTTTCTATATCGCGGGCTTTACCACTACCCACTACCGCAAGGTCGTCCGTCCAACCAATCGCCATATCTTTTCCGTTGGTGGCAAATCGATAGCCTTCTTTTGCTTTGATATTTACTTGGTCACCGGCTTTTACCATAGCTGCAAATTCATCTGCATCATTCAATTTGAATACCAGTCCGTTGAAAGGTTCTTGTCTTGATTTCTTTTCAGCCGTACTGAAAAAATACATGTATTCATTGAGGTCAACACCTGAGCGTGAAGGGTCTTCCAATATTTCCGCTATCAAGGCTTGTTCCCGTTCAGCTTCTTTTATCATATTTTGATAAAATTCCATGTTTTTTACGCTTTCAAAATCAGCTTTATCCATAAGCCCTTGAACATCAATACGCCCGACGGCGTAAGCATCATTTGGGATGTGATTGAGGGCATCGCCCGTAAAACCGCTGATACTTGCGATGGTTTTGACATCGCGTTTGCAGGAGTATGTTCCAAATATAAGTGTTGTTGCTAATGCAAAAAATAAAATGTGCTTGATCGTCTTCATGATTTTAATTGATTATTAATTAGTTGATAGTTCATAGTTCATAGTTGATAGTTCTTAGTTCATAGTTGATAGTTCTTAGTTGATAGTTCTTAGTTGATAGTTGATAGTTCTTAGTTAATAGTTGATAGTTCATAGTTGATAGTTCTTAGTTGATAGTCGATATGGAGTTATTTAGTTTGGCGAACATATTGATAAACTAATCATTTTAGAAATTATGGGGCAAAGATACATGTACGCCTTTTTATATGCTCGTTTTGTTAGACCAATATGTATTTATTTTAGATGAAGTTGATGTGCTGATGTATGTCGGGAGAGATATTCGATTATCCATATATTTATCCCGAAAGCTTTCGGGAGTGGCTAGTGAACCGTAAAAAGTATGTGAAAACTATAAGGTACTGACTTCGTATCAATTAGAGAGAACACGGGCTGGAAGCACCGTGCTAGGATGTTAAGCCAAAGCATTTTTAAAATAAAAAAAAGACCTCGTCAGTTCGACAAATTTCAACACATCAACACTTCAACACTTCAACACATCTCTTCTACTTTCTCCAATAGCCAGCGTTTATCGTTGATGGTTTTGAAGGTATTGATTTGTTTTTGGACGGTTTCTATACGGGTTTTGCCGTAGTGGTGGCGGACTTTGTAGAGATTGGCAGCGGCACTGACGAAGTTTTCCCAGCCTTGTTTGTCGTTGATTTTCAATTGTTTATTGTCGTGAATAAATCGTTTAGTAGAGCGGAATTGTTGCATAGTGCGCTCGTCGTAGTCGTCGTCGAGCTCGTAGTAGGATTTGAGAATCATGACGCGGCAGTTGATGTCGTAATCTGTATCTACTTTATCTACTCTAATGAAATGGCTAATGGCTTGCTTGTAATTTTTTTGATAAAAAGCGATAACTCCTTTATTAAAATGATAGACCTGTTCTCTAACCGATTTACTGATAAATGGTTTGTAAGTTTCGAGTTTGTCGCTTGCCCATTCAAATTCGCCGACATGACAACTGGTAACAATGATATTTTTTAATTTACTAATAGGAATAAAACTACCCTCTAATAGTAAATCTTTATGTTCCATTATTTTGTATAAATTAAATGTGTATTTGTGATATTCCGGCAGCCCCTCACGTATCCGGCGCGAACAGAAAGTAGTGGCTATTTTATAGAAGTCAATCAGGTTTTCCGTTGGTATAGCTGATTCATATTTATCCAATAAGTGAAGCAGATGGTTATAGGCAAATTTTTTGCGGGTTTGCATCATTTGAATGGCGGTGGTATAAACTTGTATCAATGGGTGAGTGCTATATTGGGGGAGTTGTAAGAGGTCAGACATCGTATTGTATGGGGTAAAATCATAAGTTTTTTTATTGGAAACGCCCATGAGTGAAATGGCGGTCAGTTGGTATGCTAACTTTTGAATTAAATAATGTGTATCCAAACTGTGTATCAAATCAGGCAAATTATCTTCTTTAATAATAGTACCCTGCAAATAACTTAATTTTAGTTGGTTCGTTTCCAACTGGTGTTGGTGGAAATAATGTTGAACCCCTTGCTTTTGTTCTTGCTTGAGTAGTTTTTTTTCTTTTTTAAGATGACGTTCCAATGATCGAAAATGCCGCTTTTCCAATAATTTATCATTCAATAACATATTGCGGCATATTGTGTTTTCTTCTAGTGCTTCTGTGGCGAAAAAACGTTTTATCAATGCCGTCAATTTTCCCATGGTGGCATCTAATACTCCTTTTTGTTTATTAGTTAGTTCATTATTGCGAACAAGGTCTTTTGGGAAAATTTTTTGATATATCTTTGTACGGTGTTTAGTTTCAAATGTACCTGTATCAGTTGTGTATTTTTTTAATAAATTATATAATTGTGTAATGGATTGATCTGTATTAAAATATGAACTTTCAAGGAAGCGATTGAATTTTTTTTGCTCAATTGCCGTAAATTTTCTGATAAATTCTATGAGTACAGGTGTCATATTTTATTAGAATTTAATAATTAAAATGATGATAATTAGTTTTTAAACAGCTATTTACAGATAACAATATTTATTCTGTTTAGTTCATTTTTGTCAAAAAACGCTACGCATAGTATTTAAAAAGTTTATACATTTGAATCGTGAACAATGATTAGTCAAGTAAAACTATTTCAATTCTTGGTTCTTAGTTCATTTCCTGAAAACTATAAACAAAGAACAAAGAACCAAAAATATATATATTTATGAAAGCAATAAAGTCCTTACTCTTGCTCTTTGTATCCACTATTGCCCAAGTAAATATCCACGCACAAGATGTACGCCCCGGAGACTTTAATATGGATGGTACTGTTAATGTTGCCGATGCCTTATATTGGGGCTTGGCTCATGGCAAGACCGGACCTGTCCGAACAAATGCCACGACAGACTGGACTGAACAAGCCGCTGACGACTGGACTGAAAGTATCCAACTAGTCAACAATAAATATCAGGACGGTAATGGTAATGGTATTATAGATACGCTTGACTTACAAGCCCTTTATGCCAATTATGACAGTATACATATTGATACTATTAAAGGAATGGTCAGTTCTGATAATGATTTTTGGATAGATTATTTCTACAAAACCAATGCGGCGGGTATAAAAGTACACAGATACAGCATAAGGTTAAAAAGCCCGGGTGAGTTTCATGGCATCGCTTTTACATTTGATTATAGTGGCTTTGGTAATGCTGCTATGGATGTGAGTATAGACACCACAGGTCTTTGGTTCGGAAGCGATGATGTGTTGGTTGAAGTATTGCAAGCCACTGACTATCAGCTTCATGTAGCCGCCACAAGCACCAATCAAAATAATATACAAATCGGAGTTGATGACATTGTGAATATTGTAGTATGTGAACCCATAGCCGCTTTGACTAACTTTCCGGAAGTCAATGTCATCAACGGTGAAATGATACAAGCGGACGAAACAAGACAGCGGATAGAAAGCCTTGAATACACAACACCATCGCCCGAGCCGGAATGCCTTGTACTTTGGGATGGCGAAAGGTGTGAATATGAAAACGGCATGATTAATCACAAGGAAGCCCGGCATAATGAGGGTGGTAAAGGTATCTGCTTTGAGGGCAGACTGTATGGCAACGATGTCGCTTCAATTTCCATAGGTTGTGACAATCTTTATGATGTATATGATATTTGCACGCCGGATTCACTTTGGTTTTATGCCAAAACAGACGTGGACGGTATAGGGCAAGCCATCGAATTTTACATCACTGATACATTGGAAAATGCCGGTAATGCCATCACGATAAACGCTTTGAATACTGCCTACCAACGCATAGCCATTCCCATAAATGCTTTGATGAACAAAGACTGTCCGCTGGAAGGTATAGGAAAGATGAGTTTCCGTAAGGCAAATAACGCGAATGATTTTCTTATATATGTTGAGGATGTACATGCACAGCATGAGTGGGCGCATATATGGACAAGCGACGATTGTTACTACTACGACGGCACACTCAACGAGGAAGAAGCATATAGCGGCAGGTACTGCTACGAGCGCATCATTGATGAAGAAGATAACTGGTATCACACTGCCATCAGCTTATGGTGTGAAGAGAAGACACCTTACGATTTGACCCGCTCCGACGAAATTCGCTTTTATGCCAAAGCCGATAAACAAGGAAGAACCTTCAACTTCAATATTTCCGAACGAGATATTGAGTGGGAAGATTGCCGGAAAGAACTCAATATTAATAATTACATAGAAGATGGAGTTCTCAGTACCCACTACAAACTCGTGCGTGTTCCGATAGACTCTCTCAAAACGGATGAGTGTACATTAGAAAATATAGACGGACTGCACTTTTACAACCGCGATGATCTTGATTTCAAATTCTATATTGATGACATACATGTATATAGTAATATTGATTCATGTATGGTAGTCAGTACTACAACACCCCCCGAAACCCCCAATCCCATCCTCACACTTTATCCCAATCCGGTATCAACATCCATACTGAATATAGATATACATTATCCGCAATCCACACCTGCTGAAATGTTCATCATAGATTTGCAAGGGCAAATTTTGTATCAATCACATACCATGCTTATGGCAGGCAATAACAAGCTGAGTTATGCTACCGACCAATTGCCTGTGGGCATGTATGTGGCTCAAATCCGGGACCATAACGGATATATCACCGCCCGCAAATTTGTGATGATGAAATAATATTGGAAACATCACTAAGCAAGTGTGTCAAGTGTCGGGCTTTTGCCGCGATACTTGACAGCACTTTGCCGGACCAAAAAATCTGAACTTATCCACACCCCCTTATTTACTTTACAATTAGACTTTGGACAAAGGAAATTAGAGAATTGGGAAATTAGGTAATCCCGATAACTATCGGGACTTTTTTAGATTTTTACAAAAGATAATTAATTACATGTTTTATTTTATTAATAAAATTTATTCAATTAATTATCAATGAGTTATAATTGTAAACCGAGTTTCCCATTTTTTCCAAAGTCCAATTTACAAGGACTTTCAAAAAAAATACCATTAGATTTTCACATTGTTCATTCATTCGAAATAAATGAACAACAGCCACTCCTATATCCATAGTTAAGCGGCAAAAACGCAATGATTATTTTTATTAAACTACAATCCTGATTAAACAACTAAAAACATTGATTATGAATTATTTAAAAGTAAATAAATTCATCAAGTATTGGGAAATACTTACCTCTAATTCTAATAAAAACAGTTGAGAAAGTTTAGAGTAAAAGGACATAGGTGGCGGTACTATTTCGGTAGTACATGCCACCTGCCTTTGCTCTGAATAATAATTATTTTTGAATATCGAATATCGAACAAGGAATGTCGAATGTATAAAGTTCATCCTTGAAAATAGTTTATTGTAAAAAATATCTCCTAAGAAAAAAAATATATAAGAAAGAGTAAGGACACAGGTGGCGAGCTATTTCGGTAGTATTACGCCACCTGACCTTGTTTAATCCTCCAAACGCTAATAGTGAAAAGTATTATTTTTTTACCCTAGTTCCCCCTATTTTTTTCGGCATGTTTAGAAATGCAGTTGACACTTTTACAGCAAATTTAAACATGCTTTTTTTTGATAAAAGATTTTTTAATTCAGTATTTTATTTTAACAAAAGAATATTATCGAAACATTATTGAGTCTACCCTAAAAAAAGCGAGTTCTTTGAAATATCCGAATAAAATTTTGTAAAAATCTGTTTGAGTTGTTTCGGTTTAGGCTTTGTGTTGTGTTGTGGATGTTGCTGTGTTGGGTTGTGGTCGAACAGAGCGG
>CALIZI010000455.1 GCA_938028705.1 uncultured Saprospiraceae bacterium
GAAAGAAAATACCCCAGAAATAAAAGAATTCAACACTTAAATGGAAAATATGTAACGATGACTAATTATCGAAGAGCAATATGATTATATATAAGAAATCATTTTAATCAAATGATGAAATTGCTTAAGGAAATGACATTAGTTGAACAGGTAATTAGTTTATCGGATAAAATATATTTTAACTAAAAAATTAAAAAATATGGATCTTATAGAACCTATGCTCAATCTATTTTCCATCCTTCATTGGTTATTTTGGGGCTTCATAGTAGTTGCGCTGATTTACCTGATATTTAAACGCATAGAGGATAAGAAAAAAGAAAATTTTGAAAAAAGGGATAACTAAGAAGTAGCGAGTGACGAGTAGCGAGTAGCGAGTTGACGAATTAACAAACCTAAATTGACTCACTACTCGCTACTCGCTACTCACTACTCGCACACTCGCTACTTACACATGCTTAAATTAAATTATAAACAATTCGGACAAGGGCAGCCGGTGATTATTTTGCATGGCTTGTTTGGTACTTTGGACAACTGGCAGACTTTCGCTAAAAAATTGGCGGAAGAGTATATGGTCTTTATCGTTGACCAACGCAACCACGGACGCTCACCTCATGATGATGCCTTTGATTATCAGATACTTGCAGAAGATTTACGGGAATTTATGGAAGCGCAGTGGATGTATGAAGCTATCATTATCGGACATTCAATGGGTGGAAAAACCGCGATGCAATTTGCTTTGAACTACCCCGATATGGTCGAAAAATTGGTGGTGGTGGACATCGGACCACAACAGTATGTCGGAGGACATCAAAATATTTTTGATGCCTTATTTGCAGTGGATTTACCGGCACTCAAAAATAGAAAGGCAGCCGGAACGCAACTGGCTACTCGAATTGACAGTCAGGCAGTCAGACAATTTTTATTAAAAAATTTGACTATCAATAAAGAAAGCGGGCAATACGAATGGAAAATGAATTTGCCTATTATTTATAAAAATTATCAACATATTCTCGCCGCTATCACAAGCGATGACACATACGAAGGTGATACCTTATTCATTAAAGGCGGAAAATCCGACTACCTTTCCCTTAGCGATATGAGCAATATTCAAACCCTATTTCCAAATGCTACATTAAATACCATACCGGAAGCCGGACATTGGATACATGCAGAAACGCCAAAGGAGTTTGGTGCGATAGTGCGAGAATTTATTGGCGATTAGATTAGAGGACAATGTAATCTCGTCTGACATTTAGAAATGTCCAACGAGTAAAACTCCCAACAACTTATGGGTAATCGTTAGGGTTAAGAACGACTGCTTGCCTTTGGTTTTGATTTTTTTACAGGTTCAATATCCACATCTTCTTGAATTTTGGAAGGGCGGAAAAGGTGGAGTAAAGTGGTGATTTGGTCTCTAAGGTCTTTGCGCTCTATAATGAAATCAAGGAAGCCGTGTTCCAGCAAAAATTCGGAAGTTTGGAAACCTTCGGGTAAGTCTTTTTTGATGGTTTCTTTGATAACGCGCGGTCCGGCAAAGCCAATCAATGCGCCCGGTTCGGCAAAGTTTATATCGCCCAACATCGCAAAAGATGCCGTCACGCCTCCTGTGGTAGGGTCTGTCATCAGCGAAAAATAGGGAACACGCGCCTTCGCCAGTCGTGTCAGTCGTGCGGAAGTTTTTGCCATTTGCATCAGCGAAAAAGCGGATTCCATCATCCGCGCTCCACCTGATTTGGAGATAATCAACAAGGGGATTTTATGCTCAATACAGTGGTCAATTGCCAAGGCGATTTTTTCACCCACTACCGCCCCCATAGAACCACCAATGAATTTGAAATTCATCGCCGCAATCACAATATCCAAGCGATTGACTTTGCCTTGTGCTACCGTAATCGCATCATTGATACCGCCTTTTTCTACGGCAGCTTTCAGGCGGTCTTCGTAAGATTTGAGGTCGGTAAAGTTCAAAACATCTTTTGAAAAAAGATTGGTAAACAGCTCCGTATAACGCCCGTCAAAAATAATCGTAAAATACTCCTCCGGACTAATTCGCTCGTGATAATTACATTCCGGGCAAACATAATAACTCAATACATGATCTTTGGTCGTAATGGTATGTTTGCAGTTTTTGCATTGATACCACATACCTTCAGGTACTTCTTTTTTCTGTCGGGTTTTGGTGGTAATGCCTTCACGTAATCGTTTGAACCAGCCCATAATGCTACTTTTGTTTTGAATAAATTAGCAGATAGAGGTGCTGCCACATCTAAGGTAGATATTTAATATGAAAAAACAAAAAACGTGACAGGGTTTTTTTTAATGAGTGAATATTGAATGAGCGAATGAGTGAATAAAATAATATTGAAATGTGTTAATGATTCTAATGCGATAATATATATTACAATATTTAATTAAGCGATTATTTTTAAATTTTAATAAAATAAAAATATATAAATATAAATTTTGATAGAAAGGTAAAACGATTTTATAAATCCTAATTCACGTTAGAATATTGGGGATTTACGTGACGATTTGCAAAATCATTTTACATTTGCTACGCATTTAAATTAAAAATAATATTTATAAAAAAGAATTCAATTAAACAACATTAATTGCAACATTATCGCATTATCTATTCATTCAACATTCGCTCATTCATTAAAAATCCTAAGCCAAGTCGATTTCTTTACACAAATATACATCTTGTACCGAATTAAGAATTTCGATGCCTTCTTTAAAGGGGCGTTGAAAGGCTTTTCGTCCGAGAATAAGACCTGTACCACCTGCACGTTTATTAATAACAGCGGTTTCCACAGCTTGTTGAAGGTCAGAGTCACCGGCAGATGCACCACCTGAGTTGATAAGTCCGGCTCTGCCCATATAGCAGTTGGCAACTTGGTAGCGGCAGAGGTCAATCGGGTGGTCGCTGGTCAGTTTGCTATACACATCGGGGTGGGTTTTGCTATATTGTATAGCATTGAAACCGCCGTTGTTGGTCGGCATTTTTTGTTTGATAATATCTGCCTGAATCGTAGAGCCGATATGTGTGGCTTGCGAGGTCATATCTGTGGAAGTGTGGTAGTCCGTACCGTCTTTTTTGAATCCCGGATTGCGTAAGTAGCACCATAATATGGTTGCCATACCAAGTTGGTGCGCCAACTCAAAGGCTTCCGAAATTTCGATGATTTGACGGGATGATTCTTCCGAACCGAAGTAAATGGTTGCGCCTATCGCCACTGCACCCATATTCCAGGCATCCTCCACTGTACCGAAAAGAATTTGGTTGTGTTTCTGCGGATAGGTCAGGAGTTCGTTGTGGTTAATTTTTACAACATAAGGGATTTTGTGAGCATATTTACGTGCTGTTATCGCCAATACGCCGAAGGTACTGGCTACGGCATTGCAGCCGCCTTCGATGGCGAGTTTGATGATATTTTCAGGGTCAAAATAATCAGGATTGGGGGCAAATGAAGAACCCGCTGTATGTTCAATCCCTTGATCTATGGGCAGTATAGACAAGTAGCCCGTACCTGCCAATCGTCCGTGATTATAGAGTGCGCGAAGGCTGCGGAGTGTTTGTATATTTCTGTTGGAATCCAACCAAACGCGGTCAATGAAATCAGGACCGGGTTGGTGAAGACGGGATTTGTCGATGGTTTTGCTTTTATGTTTGAGGAGGTGGTCAGCACTTTTTTTACCGATTTTTTTCTTAATGCTTGCTAAGGACATGATTTAGCTATTTTTTATATGAACTGGACTTTGGACATTTTGGAAATTAGGATCTTCGGTTTTAAATCGTAAGTAGTTGGTTATCAGGTATTTTAACTTTATTAAAATTAAAAAATATTTAATTTAATTAATTTTATAAGTATTTAATAAAAATCCCGATAACTATCGGGATACCTAATACCGAATTTCCTAATTCCCCAATGTCCAAAGTCCAGTATGAAGAATCCGGCACAAAAATAGTCTTTATTTTCATGATTATAGAGTAAATACTTATGTTTCGCACCACTTTTTGAAAAATAATAATTAACGATTTTTGGCACGAAAAAGTAAAAATCTAATGCTTTTATGAACAAAATATCTGATAAGTTTATCTGGTTGGTTGACACTTCATACGATATTAATTTTATAAAAAATGTAAGTAAGTCGTTTACCAAACTTTTTGAAGTTTAGCACGGAATTGCCCGTTGCCAGCCAAGGTAATTCGTCAATAAATATCACTCGCTTTTGCCTTTGATATTGGACTTTGGACAAAATGGTAATTAGTCTCGGCTCAGCCGAGAGGGAAATTCGGTTTAAAACCGTAATTCATTGATAATCAATTAAATAAGTTTTATTAATAAAATAAAACATGCAATTAATTATTTTTTGTAAAAATCTAAAACAGAAGGGATTACCTAATTCCCTAATTCCCCAATTTCCTTTGTCCAAAGTCTAATTTGATACCTTCCAGATAATGTTTTAAAATATCGAAGGCTTTGAGTCATGAACTTGGCGTGGTCGGAATTTGTGCGGTTCTTGCCAATTTTTCATTGAGGGCATTCGTAAAATTTTCTAATTGCAGATGTTTTCCGGTTTTATTTAATCCCGTTAATGCAAAGACGATTTCTTTTTTATAGACCGTTTCTACCAGAAAGGTTTTGCCTACCCTTATTCTCCGGAAATCTACTACACACTACCTACCCATCTTCCACTTCCAAATTATACATCGAAATATCGTCATTCTTATAATCATTGTTTACAAAAGCATCAATACATTCATCACTATGCGAGGTAATGAAGACCTGTGTATTGAATTTTTCGGCAAGTTCTTGGATAAATTATTTGACCATAATCAAATCCAAGTCAATCAACGACTAAAGTCGACCTGTGCGATTAAAATGAGTTGAGACTTGCAAATCAATTTTTTGCGATAAAGGTACGTCAGTACCGACCCTGTTTGTAGTAAAATAATCCCCAAAACCTCCTAAGCTCCGTAGGAGCGGCACTGTTTGTACATTTAACGGTGTCGGTGCTACGCACCTTGATAAGTTTTGCTTGGTTTTTTGCTACAAACAGGGGCGGTACTATGTACCTTTTGGTCAAACTAATTTTAATCGCACAGGTTG
>CALIZI010000456.1 GCA_938028705.1 uncultured Saprospiraceae bacterium
GAATTAACACAAAGGTCACTAAATAATTTTCTAACATATTGGTTATGAGGTTTTTGTGTTCTTTTTCGTTAGTTCGATTTAGTGTTTTTTGTGTACTTAGTGGTTCAAAATGTTGTTAGTTTATTTTTGTCCAACTACTTACAAGTCAACAAATCACGACTATCGTACAAACAAAGTCATCCGCACCTGTCCGCTCCGAAATTCCTGTTCCCGCTTCCAGTTCGAATGTAGTGCTTCGTAAGTGGAATCCGCAAAATCATTAAATACATTTGAATAAATAATATAATTAAGCGTATCGTATTTTACTTCGTCAATATCCACAAATTTCCACGTACCGTCAGGCTGCAAATCGCTGTCCAATCGACGATATTTATTTGGCGAACCCGTTGCTACTTCATGTGGTGCAATACCTTTTTCCAAAACATAATTGGTCATATCATTCCGCACCTTAAAATAAGGTACATGAGCCAACGAAGCCTCCCAACCTTGCGACACCTTATCAGGATATACCCACAAATGCCCCGTCAACAATCCGATAATGACAATTAAAAATAAGGTGTATGTTTTTTTTGAAATATTTTTATCATCGAAAGGAGAATCACCACGCACATCGGTGAACTCACTACTCGCTACTCGCCACTCGCTACTCCCTATAAAAGAAAAACAATACGCCACACCAATGACAAACATCGAAAAGAAAGGCAGCAAATAACGATGTTGCAGCGTACCGATATAGGGCAGCATCACAGGTGCAAATACGAATATAGGAATGAAAATGAGGGTGAGAAGTTTTGCCCCATTAATATTTGCATAAAGCTGCTCCCCCTTTAGGCGGCTGAGGGGGAACCACCACTTCAAAGCCGCCAAGCCGACCACCAGCCACATAAACACCCGTCCGAAATCCAGCAATCGCCAACCAAATACACCAATATTTTTCAAAATACCGAGACCTTCTACCCGAATAAAACTATTTTTCCAGGGCATATCTTCACGATTGAAACCCACCCATCCTTCGATATAATAATGAATCAACAACCACCCGACTGCGACCACGCCGGCAGGAATATATTTTACCGAAAGATGAAAAATATTTTTTAAGAATATAAAAATATCTTGTCGATTTATGTTTACTAAACTTTTAAAGTTTAATAAACGTGGTTGCTCTGTATATTCTTTTTTTGAAAAATATTGTTGAATAAAAAAAATACAGACTTCACTCAAAAAGACCACCGCAACGATCATCGCACCGCGCGTATTGAGCAAAACGACCAGACACATCGCTATGATTTGCCACCAAATTTGCCGATACAGCATAGCACGAATAGCCAAAAGGTACAAAAAAAGTATCGGCAATTCGGGCGTAACCATCGTGGCTTGTGCCAAAATAGTGGGTTCGAGCGCGAAAAGGATAAGCGCGAAAAGAAGGATTTTTTTAGCTAAAAAATAACGGGCAATATGGAAAAATTGGTAGGCGATACCCACCAAAAAAGGCAGCATAGCAAGGTGACTCACCACGAGGGTCTGCCCCAATGCTTTCCACCAAAAAGCAAGGTACATCCCAAAGAAAGGTGGATGTCCGGGATTGTCTTTGATGGGTAGAAAGAAGTGCGCGAAATTGTGGTCATAATACCACTGTGCGGCTATGGACGACTGCACGATGGCATCGCCCCAGAAGAAGGGCAAGCGCAAGGACAGGAGATTGACCAAGAGGTAAAAAAGGGAAAAACCTGTCAGTAATTTTTTCCCATGAGTCATCAAAAATCAGGGCATTTAATACCACCGATATGATACACAAGACTGATACCCAAAATGGCATAAGCATCATTACTCAGCGGGTCACCACGCTGTCTGCCAAACTCGCCTATGGGGGCTTCCTGCACTTCCCAAGAGCGGTCTGCAAGTTGAACGGCGAGCGTGCCGCGCAGGTCTTCGAGTTCCTGTGCATCGGCATAGAGCGTACTTACATCATCCAGATAATCGGTGAATAATCGACGCGAACTCAACTCAAAATTGACACTCCACGCATAGTTGAGCGCGATTTTGAAACCACCGCCATAAGCCAATAAAGGACTGGTCAGAGAGTATTCTTCGTTTCTGCCCTGCCCCTCTGTACCGAGTGGCTGGAGCGCTACCCATTCATCATTGAATCGGGTACGCGGATTGAAATGAAACACACCGCCGCCGACAAACAAATAAGGTGAAAAGAATTTTTCGTAGTCGGAAGAAACAAAAGGCATAAAATTGAACTCTACCTGCCCCACACCTTCAAAAATATGAGATTGAAAACTCAGGTTTCGGGCTTTCTGAAAGGGATTGTTGGAAAACTCGTCTTTGAAACCAACGTTGGCATAATTTGCCGCCACCTTAAATGCCACACGCGGGTTGACATTGATTCTGCCCAACACTCCGCCCGCAGGTCCGAGCCGTTGAAAACTGAAATTGGGATTGAGGTCGCCAAAATAATTGGATGCGCCCGCCCCTGCGCCCAATTCATAGCTTTGCGCCCCAAGAGCAAAGGAAATGCAAGCTAATATGATTACCATTATTGTATTCCGCACCATAATTTTAATTTGAAAAAAAACGCCGGATTGCCTTTACGTTTCGACAGTTGACAATCCTGATGTCGTTGAGAAATCTCAAAAAAACAAATTCCAAATTCCAATTCAGCCTTAATTTCACGAAATATTTTTGATATTTGAAGCTGAACTTTTTAATTATAATTATTTTAATATTATTAATATTTTTATTTAAAATTAATTTTATTTTATTAAAAATTTATTAATCAATATTTTATAAATAATTTAAAATTAAAATACAAAAATTGAGTTAAAAATTAGAATTTTCTCAAATGTGTGGTTTATCCACAGCTTGAGTTCATTATTATTTAGACGAATATTTCACCAATTTGTTCCACAAAAGTACAGGGAAATATTTGTTTGTCTATCATACACGAATTTTTTGAGAAAATATTGTATCAAATCGTAAATTCTATGGTTTCATACCTTCATAGCTCTATTGCAACGATGATTTTTTTTGAATATCAAATATCAAACAAGGAATATCGAATGATGAAGTTATACTACTATATATGATCCAAAAATACCAAGAGAAAACGTCTTGCTATATCGACTGAGCCGACATCAGCATGATCAATGGAAAACTGCGACAAGTTTATCCAAGCGACAAAAGTAGTTGACACTTTTGGACGTTGAATTAAAAGTTAAAATAAAATTTAAATACTCCGTTTGCTAAACTTCAAAAAGTTTGGTCTCCGATAGCTATCGGAGAAGTAAAGTACTGATTTTTAGATAATTATAAATTTCGGTACCCTGCCCACGTTTAGCAAACTTGAAAAGTTTACCAAACGGCTTACTTATATTTTGTGTGAAATTAATATCGTATGAAGTGTCAACCAATCAGATATACTTGTCAAAACTGCTGATAAGAAATGTTCTAATTTATTGATTTGTAGAAAGGTATAAAATTTTAGCTCACACTAATCATACTACACATGGCTCAAAACCCTAAGAAAAAACGTCTTGCTGAATTTATTTCAGCATCTTCCGGGCAATGGAAAACGGCTGGATGAAAAACGCCCTAATTTTATTGACTTATAATAAGATACAAATTTGTAGCTCATATTTAACATCGTGCTTGGTTCATAGTAGTATGCTGATAGCCGCATTTTCAACAATTCGACATTCATCCTTCCTTGTTCGATATTCTATATTCAAACTCAAGACTCCTCATCTCGCTCTGTACTCGCGTCCGGCTCGTCGGGGTCAGTGACATCTTCGGCGGTTTGTTCCATTTTAATCAGTTTGTTTTTGTCGAGTGAATTGCTGTGCATATCAAAAAAGTTCCGGCGATTTCTGGCAACATCCAAAGCCAGGAATATGGCAGAGCGGAAAGAAGCAGGGTCGGCAATGTTTTGTCCGGCAATATCGTGTCCTGTGCCGTGGTCGGGTGAGGTACGAATGATGGGCAATCCGGCAGTATAGTTCACGCCTGCTCCGAAGGAAAGTGTCTTGAAGGGAACGAGCCCTTGGTCGTGGTACATGGCGAGGATGCCGTCGAACTGTTTGTATTGGCGAGAGCCGAAAAAGCCATCGGCAGGGTAAGGACCAAAGGCAAGAATACCCAACTGTTCTACCGTTTTGAGGGCAGGTTGAATAATGGTTTTTTCTTCCTCCCCGATGAGTCCGCCGTCGCCTGCATGAGGATTGAGGGCAAGTACGGCAATTTTGGGTTTGTCAAGCCCAAAATCTTTTTTGAGGGTTTGATTCATAATCATCAATTTCTTACTTATGATGTCTTCATTGAGGACAGTAGCGACCTTCGCTAGGGGAATATGATTGGTTGCCAAGCCCACGCGCAGTCCGTCATTGACCATAAACATCAGGCTTTCTTCGGCTTTAAATTTTTCGGTAAAAAACTCGGTGTGTCCCGGATATTGAAAACCTGCCATTTGCATGGCGTGTTTGTGTATAGGGGCAGTCACGAGGGCATCAATATAGCCGGATTCGAGTTCGTAAGCAGCGGCGTGCAAAGATTTGAGGGCATAGCTGCCGCCATCTTCATTGACTCTGCCGAGTTGGATATTCACGTTTTCATCCCAACAATTGACGATATTGACGGTATCGTGTTGTAATCGCTCTGCCGAGCGGATATTTTTATATTGAAAAGAATCTAATTGAACAATATTTCGGTGATAGGACATCACTTTGGAAGAACCATAAACAACGGGAGTGCAAAGTTGTGTGATACGCTCGTCTATCAGGGTTTTCAAAATAACTTCAAGACCTATTCCATTCACATCACCAATGGTGATACCTACTTTTATTTTTTCCATAGTTATATTGGCTAACGGTTAATGGTTAATGGTTAATGGTCAATCATAGTAACTGACATTCACGAGTTGCTAAAATTGATTTTTTTAATTAATAAATTCTTCGTATATTGTATTTAGTTATAAAACATTGATAATCAGATAGTTGTGTCATGTTTTCTTCTATCTTTAAAAATATAACTCATTGATTATC
>CALIZI010000457.1 GCA_938028705.1 uncultured Saprospiraceae bacterium
GTCCTATTGCCCCCCTTTTACATTTTACATTTATTATTTTACATTTTACATTTCCAAAATCCACATCCCACTTCGTCCTATCGCCCCCCTTTTACATTTTACATTTATTATTTTACATTTCCAAAATCCACATCCCACTTCGTCCTATCGCCCCCCTTTTACATTTTACATTTATTATTTTACATTTTACATTTCCAAAGTTTTTATCTTTGCAAAATGACTACAGAATTAGCGATTCAATACGATAAAAAACAGACGAGCAACAAGCAGTTACTGCACTTATACCGTGCATTGCTACGTCCGCGAATGATAGAAGAAAAAATGTTGCTATTATTGCGACAAGGTAAAATCAGTAAATGGTTTTCGGGCATTGGTCAGGAAGCGATTTCGGTAGGCGTGACGGCAGCGATGCAGCCCGAAGAATACATCTTTCCGATGCACCGAAATTTGGGTGTATTCACCACACGCGAAGTGCCTTTGGAGCGGCTGTTTTGCCAATGGCAGGGCAAGATGAAAGGCTTTACCAAAGGGCGTGACCGCTCCTTTCATTTTGGTGCGAAAGACTGGAATATTGTCGGTATGATTTCGCATTTGGGTCCACAATTATCACTGGCAAGTGGTGTGGCTATGGCGCACAAACTCAGCGGCGAGGCAAATGTTTCGGTAGCCTTTACGGGCGAAGGCGGCACGAGCGAAGGCGAATTTCACGAAGCCCTCAATACGGCTGCTGTCTGGCAATTACCTGTCATTTTTGTCATTGAAAATAATGGTTACGGATTGTCCACCCCTGCAAGCGAGCAGTATAGAGCCGAAAAACTATCTTTGCGCGGCGCAGGCTATGGCATGGAAGCCATTACGATTGACGGCAACAACATCCTCGAAGTTTATCACACGATAGATAAAATCGCTAAAGACCTCCGCAAAAATCCACGTCCTTTTTTGGTCGAATGTGAGACCTTCCGTATGCGCGGACACGAGGAAGCCTCCGGCACCAAGTACGTTCCCAAAGACCTCATGGACTATTGGGCAACCAAAGACCCGATTCAGAATTATGAGACATATTTATTAGAAGAAAATATATTAACACACGAATATATAGAAAAATTACGCACTGAAATAAAAGCCGAAATCAATGCAGGTTTGGACTTGGCAGCCCAAGAACCACCCGTCGATTTTTCGCTCGAAACCGAGACTACCGACCTCTATGCGCCTTACGTTCAAAGCGTCACGCCACCCAATAATCTCTCTTCCGAAAAACGTATGATTGATGCTATTTCCGACGGCTTGAATGAAGCAATGATCAATCACGATAAGCTCATTTTAATGGGACAAGACATTGCGGATTATGGCGGCGTGTTTAAAATTACGGCAGGTTTTACCGATAAATTTGGTAAAGAACGGGTACGCAATACGCCCCTGTGCGAAAGTGCAATCGTAGGTATTGGTTTGGGCTTGAGTATCAAGGGTTATAAGTCTATGGTCGAGATGCAATTTGCCGATTTTGTCACTTGCGGCTTCAATCAAATCGTTAATAATCTCGCAAAATTGCATTACCGTTGGGGGCAAAATGCCGATGTGGTTATCCGAATGCCATCGGGCGGCGGCGTAGGTGCAGGACCCTTTCATTCGCAAAGCAATGAGGCTTGGTTTTTCCATGTACCGGGCTTAAAAATCCTCTACCCTTCCAATCCGCACGATGCCAAAGGCTTACTTCTCGCTGCCTTTGACGACCCCAATCCGGTCATGTATTTTGAGCATAAAGCCCTGTACAGAAGCCTTAGCACCGATGTGCCGGACGGTTATTATACTACCGAAATCGGTAAGGCAGTTTTGGCGAATGAAGGCAATGATGTGTCCGTCATTACCTATGGTATGGGTGTACATTGGGCAAAAGCCGCCATAGAAGAAATGAACGTAGATGCAGACATTCTTGATTTACGCACTTTATTACCGCTTGATTATGAAGCGATTAACACAACTGTACAAAAAACAGGTAAAGTCATCATTCTACACGAAGATACGTTGACAGGCGGCATTGGTGCAGAAATTTCGGCATATATCAGTGAGCATCTGTTTGAGTATCTTGATGCACCCGTTGTGCGTGTAGCGAGTCTAGATACACCATTCCCCTTTGCAGCCGCACTCGAAAAAGGCTTCTTGCCTGTGGAACGATTCAGAGAACAACTGACGCAGCTTTTGGCGTATTAATCCAAGTTGAAACTGTTTATCTGAAAATTAAGAATGTCGTATTAGAAATTTAAAAATTATCTTGCACATTATCCTGATAATTGGTAACTTATGCTAAAGTTCGTTATCAAAAAATAAAATTAGAAATGGAGAATAAAGATATTATAGAAATAACTAAGAATTTAATAGCTCATAATAAAATAAAAGAGGCTATTAAAAATTTGACACTTCATGTCGGAAATTCAGAAAACATAGCTTTATCTGACAGACTCATTATTCTTGATTCAAGATACGATTCATGGGAACAGAAAAGAAACCTAAATTTAATTGATGATAGTTATTCAAACTCTTTTATGAATAGAATTGTTGATGAATTAATCATTTTAGCTAAAAAAATAAACGAAATTGAACATGAAGCAAAACCAATCATAGAATTAAATATTGATGCTGATGTTAAGGATTTTGATAATGAAAAAGAGAAGAAACTGATTGATTCTGTCAGGTCATTATTGGGGCTAAAAGGAAATGAAATTCGGGTCGTAACGTGAATAGAGATTAAGTCATGGCAGAGAAAAATAAACTTCGCATCAACCTTATATCCGAAATGGTTGAAGCCTTTCTAAAAAGTGATGGCAAACTTGACTCCATTGAAGTAAAAGAACTCACAACAAAATTGATAAACCTCATTGAATCTACCTCACCGACTACCGGAGATATGTCGATTGTTGAGATAGAGGCATTGGTTCAAAAATATGATTCTGCCGAAATCAGAGCACTCAAACTGGACATCAAGGAAATTCTGGAAAAAGACACCATAAAAGCCATGAAGGAATTGAAGAATAGATTGAGAGACGATTGCTCTCTATTTGACGATATTACAGGACTCATAGCGAGATATAATAGAATTGACAAATATTTACATAAAGGAACGATAAAATACGGCGATGCCCATATAGAGTTTACAAAAATTGATAATTCCGTGATTATGATGGTGAATGAAGTCGGAAAAGATGATTTGAAAAAATAAATTGTCTAAATACTTCCCAATATCAAGTTCCTCATAGTCAAATAAAACTCCCAAAAATACTACGCGGCAACTCTCCAATCGTATTAAATAAATATAAAATAATTGTATTTTTGTCTAATTTTCAATCATTTAAAAAATAATAATATTTTTATTTTAAAATAATAAAAAAAATAACAATATTTGAGTTTTAAATGAATACGAAATGATGCTTACGAAACCAACACTCATCCTATTCTTATTACTTGCGCTAATGACCAACCTGACTGCTCAAAGCTATGAGTGGAATTACAGAGATTCGATACAGGTGATACTTGGCGGCACCGTAGAATATCCTGTGGAGAGCGGCAGGGTAGATATATTGACCGATGAATATGCCATTGAGGTCGAATTTGCCAACAAATGGAAGGATGCCATCGGGCAAGCC
Source organism: uncultured Saprospiraceae bacterium (assembly GCA_938028705.1). Classification (GTDB taxonomy): domain Bacteria; phylum Bacteroidota; class Bacteroidia; order Chitinophagales; family Saprospiraceae; genus JAHDEO01. Next base: position 3,639 of record CALIZI010000457.1, read on the forward strand.
CTGTGGTATGGTTTGCAAACCAACAGACAACCTGCGATTGTTCTGGTCAAGAAAACAAAAGCGGATTACAAATATGTCATTCAATTAGGCTCGGCATTGAACTATGCCAAACTGGACATCAAAGTATGGATTTGGCCCGATGATTTTACAGACCGAGAACCCGCCACATACAACGCAGTTCCGGTAAATTCCGGCAAATACTGGATGACAAAAAGTTCGCGCAAAAGACACAACCCTTCGTGCAGATATTACAAAAAGTATAAAGGAAGATATTGCGAAAATACTGAAGGAACAGCTTGTATGTTGTGCGGCGGCTGAGTTGCTTATTTTTCCTAACTTTACGCCATGAATATCCATGCCTGTATTTTCGACCTCGACGGGGTGATTGTGGACACCGCCAAATACCACTACCGCTCATGGCGCAAACTTGCCAACTCACTCGGTTTTGATTTCAGCGAAGCCGATAATGAGCAACTCAAAGGCGTAAGCCGCATGCAGTCCTTAGAGATTATTCTTGGTATTGGCAACAAAACGCTTGATGAAGCCGAAAAACAAGCACTTGCCGCCCAAAAAAACGATTGGTTTTTGGAATACATCCATACCATGACTCCCGATGAAATACTGCCCGGTGTCATTCCTTTTTTAGAAAATTTGAAGACACAGAATATTCGGATTGCACTCGGTTCGGCAAGTAAAAATGCGGTGCCGACCCTCAAAAAAGTCAAGCTGTTAGATGCCTTTGAGGTCATCATTGATGGTACAAAAACGACACGTTCCAAACCCGACCCGCAGGTGTTTCTGTTAGCAGCAAAAGGGCTTGGTATTGCTCCCCAACATTGCATAGTATTTGAAGATGCTGCCAAAGGCATTGAAGCGGCACTTAGCGCGAATATGTATGCCGTAGGTCTAGGTAATGCAGATGAACTTGCACAAGCACACACCGTCATTCCTTCCTTTGAACACATCAATTTAGAAACAGTAAAAAGGTTGTTAAGTAGTGCGACAAAAATATTGAACCACTAAGTACACGAAAAACACGAAGGTCGAATTAACCCCGTTCTTCAACGGGGCAGGCTGCAAAGGTCACTAATTAATTTTATAATGTATTGGCTATGAGATTCTTGTGTTCTTTTTCCCGATAGCTATCGGGATAGTTCGATTTATCCCGAAAGCTTTCGGGATTCGTGCGCTTTGTGGTTCAAAAAATTGTTAGTTTATTTTTGTCTCATTACTTAGTTTAAAAAAATCTGACCTCTTTTATTATGAAAAATTACTTATCACACCACGATTGGCAAATCGTAGAAAATGGCTTTCATGGGGCGTACAATCGCATTTCTGAAAGTGTATTTAGCATCGGAAATGGTCGGATGGGGCAACGTGCAAATTTTGAAGAAACCTACTCCGGCGATACGCTGCAAGGCAGCTATGTAGCGGGTGTCTATTATCCTGATAAGACGCGAGTGGGCTGGTGGAAAAACGGTTATCCCGAATATTTTGCTAAGGTACTGAATGCCTGTAACTGGATTGGGATTGATGTAAAAGTCAATAATACGGTATTGGATTTGGCAAAAAGTGATGTCACAAATTTTCAACGTATATTGGATATGCAGCGTGGCGTATTGGAGCGTAAATTTACAGCTACACTACCGGAAGGTGAGCGCATTCATGTCAAATCCACACGCTTTTGTAGCCTTGCAGATGATGAAATCGGTGTGATTCGTTATGCCATAGAATGTGAGTTTGACGGCGAACTCACTATCTCACCTTATCTTGATTTTGATATTAAAAATGAAGATGCAAATTATGATGAAAAATTTTGGGAGGAAGTCAAGCGCGAGGTAACAACCTCTGAAGGCTATATTACCGCCGCTACGCGCAAGACTGATTTTCACGTCTGTACAGGGATGTATTTTGACATTTTTTTAAATAAAAAAAATATTAATACTATTAAAAAAGAAAATATTACGAAAACTATTTTTGAAAAAGAAAAATACATTTCAAATATTATTAAATTAAAAATAAAAAAAGGCGATGAAGTCATTATTTACAAATATGCCGTCAATGCTTCTTCCGAAAATCATCCGAAAAATACGCTTGTTGAAAATGCTAAAAATGCGCTACACCATGCAGTCAAAAAAGGCTTCAAAACCATGCTCGAAGAACAAACAGCAGCTTGGGCGGCACGTTGGCGAGATAGCGATATTGTAATTGAAGGAGATGTAGCCGCACAGCAAGGTATTCGCTTCAATATTTTCCAATTATACCAAACCTATACAGGCGAAGATGAACGCCTCAATATAGGACCAAAAGGCTTTACGGGCGAAAAATACGGCGGCAGCACCTATTGGGATACAGAAGCCTATTGCCTGCCTTTTTACCTGAGTACGGCAGACGAGCGTGTAGCACGCAATTTATTGATTTACAGATATAAACACCTGCAAAAAGCCATAGAAAACGCCGAAAAATTAGGTTTCATAGACGGTGCAGCCCTTTACCCAATGGTCACAATGAACGGCGAAGAATGCCATAATGAATGGGAAATTACTTTTGAAGAAATTCACCGGAATGCAGCGATTGCTTACGCTATTTTTGATTATATGCGCTATACGGGCGATAAGGCGTATTTGGCAGATTACGGCTTGGAAGTGCTGATTGGTATAGCGCGTTTTTGGGTGCAAAGGGTCAATTATTCCAATCAAAAAGGAGCTTACGTCATACTCGGCGTGACGGGTCCGAATGAATACGAAAATAATGTCAACAACAATTGGTACACCAACTTTAGTGCAAAGAAATGTTTAGAGTTGGCGATGGAATCTGTGGTGTGGGTGAAAGAAAATCAACCCGAAAAATATAGTGCGATAATTCAAAAAACACAATTCAACGAAACCGAAGAACAAGCACAATGGCAACAAATCTGCGACCACATTTACCTGCCCGAATACGAAGAGTTTGGTATTGCTTTGCAGCAAGACGGCTTTTTAGACAAAGACATTATTCCGGTTAGCGACCTTGCCGAAGCCGACCGTCCGCTTTGTCAAAAATGGTCGTGGGATAGGATTTTGCGCTCTTGTTATATCAAGCAGGCGGATGTGTTGCAGGGTATGTATTTTTATGAACATTGCTTTGATGAAGCCACGATTCGTCGCAATTTCGATTTTTACGAACCGCTTACCGTTCACGAATCATCCCTCTCACCCTGCGTACACGCGATACTCGCCGCCCGACTCGGCTACCACGACAAAGCCTACCAAATGTACCTCCGCACCGCCCGCCTCGACCTCGACGATTATAATAATGATACCGAAGATGGCTGTCACATTACGAGCATGGCAGGTACATGGATGGCAGTCGTCAAAGGCTTCGGAGGAATGCGTGTACATGAAGGCAGTCTTCACCTTCGCCCCTTCCTGCCCAAGCAATGGACAAGCTATGCTTTTAAGATTCGTTGGCGTGCTAGTTTGCTGAATGTGAAGGTGACGAAAACGGGAACGGTCATCGAAAATGAATCGGATGTACTCGCTCGTATCGTTTTATTTGATGATGTGTTGGAGGTTAAAGGTGGAGCGCAGATTGAGACAAACTTTGAATGAACATAAAATTTGTCATTCTCCATTATTTACCCCAATTTTGCTGTGCAAAACATCTTCATGCCACAGCCACCTACATATTTCACTCGTCAAAACCTTGCATGGTTCATCTGTGCGGTGTTGATAGTCGCACTGTTGGTGTCCAAATTTTTGTTGACGGTGGGTATGTTGGCACTTATTGGCTTGGGTTTGGTGCAGCGCGACATTCAGGCGGTTTTCCGAAAATTCCTTAGCGATAAAGCCTTGATTGCTACCACATCTATATTTTTTATCGTCCTCGTCAGCGGGCTGTACTCCGAAAACACCGCCTACTTCATAGAGCGTTTACGCATCAAACTTCCTTTTCTGTTGCTGCCTTTGGCTTATGCCGGATTGCCCCGATTCACGCCCCGACAATACCATAGTTTACTCTACCTCCTCGTTGTGGTCATGGTCATTTCAAGTATAGGCGTAGGCATCAATTATGCGACGAATTTTGACGCTATCACCGCTGACATTGGGCGTAGCGGTTCTGTGCCTACGCCTATACATCACATCCGGTTTAGCTTGTTGATTGCCTTATCGGTATTCGCAGGTATTTTTTTATTTAATAAAAATTTTTATATAAAATTTCCTATTGAAAAATATATTCTATTGGCTTGCGCTATATTGCTAATCGTGTTTTTACACATCCTCTCGGTGCGTAGCGGTTTACTGGCTTTATACCTTGCGGCTATGGCACTCGTTGTGCGATATATACTACTCACTAAGCGTTATGCTATCGGGCTAATGATGTTGATAAGTATTGTGGCTTTGCCTATATTTGCATTCTGGTTTTCACCTGCGTTTAAGGCACAAGCCTATATGCTAAGGCATAATTATATTGAGTTTTTTATCAAAAAAAATATTGGCGAATACTCTGATACTCAACGCCTTGCATCCTACCTAATGGCTATCAAAGCCACCAAAACTCACCCATTCATCGGTGTAGGTATGGGCGACATAAAAGACGCGACTACACAAAGCTACCAAACCCATTATCCCAATGTATCACCCAAACTACCGCACAATCAATTCCTATTTTTCTACACCGCTACGGGCTTGATTGGATTGACGTTTTTCGCCTTTGCATTCCTCTTTCCATTATGGTATAAAAAAAGATACCGCGATGCTCTTTTTCTGGCTTTTTACGCCATTGTATTCACCTCATTTATGGTAGAAGCAACATTGGAAACTGCGATTGGAACAGCATTTTATATTTTATTTTTATTAATTATTCAGAAACAGGTGGAGGTTGAACAGTTAATCAGGTAATTGATGAATCAGGCTAACCCACATCTTCAAGTATTCCGTTTGGTAAACTTTAAAAGTTTGCTAAACGTAAGCAATACACTGACATTTAGTTAGTTACAAATTTTGGTGATATACTTCTCCGATAGCTATCGGAGACCAAACTCGAAAAGTTTAGCAAACGGAATTACTTGTTTTTTATTTTATTTAAAATTTTGAACATGCTCTAATCTTGACAATGTCACGTTTTGAAAATATAAATATGTTTATGTTTGAAATGGGATATTTTTTTCCGAATTTGGGCTAAAACTCGTCAGACATGTAAGCCTTGCCGGAAAATATGAGATCGTCGGTGAATTTTGAAAATGTCAGACGAGTTTTAGCCCAAATTCAAGAGCAGACATCAACTATATTGAATAAAAATCGAACATGACATTATAAAGTTATTCTATCAGGCAATCTTCTCCCCCGTAGCCGCCTGCCACAGGTCGTACCATTCCACCCTGTCCAATGTCATCTCAAGAGCTTTCACCGCTGTTTTGACCCGTTCAATTTTGGTCGTACCCAATACAGGTAAAATACCCGACGGATGCCTGAGCAACCAAGCCAGTAAGAGCTGGTCTAGGCTTGCATGATGCTTTTCCATCATCGGTTGAGCAACGGTTTTGATGCGTGCCGACATATCGTTTTCGGCAAACACCGCACCACCACCAAGCGGCGACCATGCTTGCGGACGTATGCCATGTCGCATACATTGGTCGAGTGTACCATCACCAAAGGCATGGCGGTGTGCAATAGAGATTTCGACTTGATTGGTAGCGAGCGGGAAGGCTTCATTAAGTAGCTGAAATTGAGCAGGTGTAAAGTTGGACACGCCAAAAGATTTGACCTTGCCGGAAGCCAGCAATTGAGTAAATGCTTCGGCGATTTCGTCGGGCTGCATCAGGTAATCGGGGCGATGCAAGAGCAGCATATCAATGTATTCCGTCTGCAATTCGCGCAAGGAATTTTCTACCGACCACAAGATATGTTCCTTGCTCAAATCGTAGGATTTGATACGATACTTGGGGCGTTGTTCGCATACACGACAGATACCGCACTTGGTGATGATTTGCAATTGGTCGCGCAGATGCGGGGCTTGTTTCAGTACCTTACCGAAGTCCGCTTCTGTGGTATAATCGCCGTAAATATCCGCATGGTCGAAAGTCGTCATTTGCAGTTCAAGACAGGTTTCTATAAAATCCTGCCATTGGGCAGTTGGCAGCTTGGCATCCCAAGTACCGAGACGCATAGTGCCAATAATAAGTGGTGAAAACATATTTTTTTTAATATAAAATGTAAAATAATAAATGTAAAATGTAAAAGTGGCGATAGTACGTGAATTGAAATGTAAAATAAAAACGTATAAATCAGGCAACTAAAGTAGCCTGTACTGTTTATAATTTGTTTTTTCACAAATATACACGATTTTTGCTGAATGCAAAACATCCATTTCATTGTCGGTACGGGGCGTTGTGGTACCAATCTATTGAATAAAATGCTGGACTTTCATCCGCAATTACAAGCGGTGACGGAGACGCATTTTATCAGTACATTGGCTAGCCGATTTGCAGATATGGAGCTATCCGCCGAAGATTTTTGGACGGTCATTGACGAGCATTACACCTCAAGCGGAACAAGAAAATGGACAGACGCACACCTCGAAGCCGCCAATATTTCCGATAAAGATTTTTTTAAAAAAGAATTTATAAAATACTGTCATTCACACCATACACACGCAGAGCGTATTATGGCATTTTTTAATTTTATTTATAAAAAAAATAATCACGATATTATAGATAAAACCCCTCAATATGGTTTGCAGATGCAAGCGATTTCGCGGCTGTTTCCACAAGCCAAATTTATTCATCTTATCCGCGACGGGCGTTTTGCGGCTACTTCAATGGTGAAGCATCCGGGTATATGTCGGCTTATCAATGGCGGACATCCTGACCAATTGCTCAACTTTAGTTATGAAGCGGCATTGAGTCAAGTGACAGCCGACGAACCGACTTTACAAGAAGCGATTAAGTATTGGGAAAAGGTCGTTTTAGCCATACAAAAACAAGCAAAAGGGCTAGCACCTTCACAGTATTTGGAATTGCATTATGAGGACTTGCTGACACATCCGCGCCATACCTTACAAACGGTGACAACTTTTCTCAATATTCGCTCAAAAGGATTTTGGCTATGGCGTGCCGCACGCATACCTGATAAAAAAATATTGATAAAAGAACGCACCCGCCTCAATGTTGATATGTATGACGAATTGACAGGTTTGGTGAAAAATACTTTGCAGGAAAATGGGTATTTTTAAATGTAAACGTGTCGATAGGGCGTGAAGTAATTTATTTGAAAAAATTTTGACAAGTTTATCTGATTAGTTGACACTTCATACGATGTTAATTTTACACAAAATATAAGTAAGCCGTTTGGTAAACTTTTCAAGTTTGCTAAATGTGGGCAGGATACTGGAATTTATAATTAGCTACAAATCAGCACATTGCTTCTCCGATAGCTATCGGAGACCAAACTTTTTGAAGTTTAGCAAACGAAGTATTTAAATTTTATTTTCATTTTTAAAATCAGATTCCAAAAGTGTCAACTACTTTTATGATTTAGATGAACTTGTCAAAATTTTATATATTTGTAAATCAAAATGATAATGATGATAATTTACAGAAAGTGTTAGATAGTCCTGATTGGGAAGGAAGTGATAATTGGATAAAAAAATGAACGCTGTTTAGCGGGTACAGCGTTCCAAACCTTTGCAAGTTCCCTACCGAAGGTAGAGACCACTACAAAAATAGCATTTTTTTCTCATTTTTGCAAATATCCAACAAATCGAGTAGTATGAGAGTTGTTCGGATTACTTATAAACCCTTCGAGTAAGTAGTTGAAAAAACAAACTCAACATTTTGAACCACTACTTACGTTACGAAAAACGGCTCAAAGCAATGCTTCGAGCCGTTATACCATTTATATTAAAAAAAATATTTTACAAGTAGCCACATAAAACTATGGACTACGAACTATCAACTATGGACTAATTTAGGTCACCATCCTCAGCTTTTTCGGGTTTTGCTTTTTTACGTTTCGGACCTACGATGTCAAGCGCGACTTCGTCTTTGGCTAAATCGGCTTTAATAACATCACCTTCCGCGAAGTCATCGTTTAGGATAGCTTCTGCAAGCGGATCTTCCAAATATTTCTGAATGGCGCGGTGCAATGGTCTTGCTCCGTATTGTGGGTCATAACCTTTCTTGGACAAAAATTCTTTGGCTTTATCGGTCAGTTTGAGCGTGTAACCCATTTCGCTGATACGCTTATAAAGGTCTTCCAAAGCAATATCAATAATTTTAAAGATATGCTCCTGCTCCAAGCTATTGAAAATGACCACATCGTCAATACGATTCAAAAATTCGGGAGAGAAGGTGCGTTTCAAGGCATTCTCGATGACACTCTTCGAGTGGTCGGCTGCGCCTTCTTTACGCGATTTGGTTTGGAAACCAACCCCTTGTCCGAAGTCTTTGAGGTCGCGCACACCGATATTCGAAGTCATAATGATTAGTGTATTTTTAAAATCCACTTTACGACCAAGTCCATCGGTCAGTTGCCCGTCGTCAAGAACTTGCAACAAGATATTGAACACATCAGGGTGTGCTTTTTCTATCTCGTCCAAAAGGATAACAGAGTAAGGCTTGCGGCGTACTTTTTCGGTCAGTTGTCCGCCTTCTTCATAACCCACGTATCCCGGAGGCGCACCAATCAAGCGACTGATAGAGAATTTTTCCATGTACTCACTCATGTCAATTCGCACGAGGGCATCCTCTGTATCGAAGAGGTAACGAGCAAGGACTTTCGCCAATTCGGTTTTACCGACACCCGTAGGTCCAAGGAAAATAAACGAACCAATCGGCTTGCTTGGGTCTTTCAAACCTACGCGATTACGCTGTATGGCTTTGGTGACTTTTTTTACGGGTTCATCCTGACCGATGACTGATTTTTGGAGGTCTTCTACCATGTTGAGCAGTCGCTTGCTTTCGCTTTGTGCGACACGCTTCATTGGTATGCCCGTCATCATAGCCACAACTTCCGCAATATCCTCATCATCAACGGGGTAGCGTTTGACTTTAGCATCTTCTTCCCATTGCAATTGTGCAAATTCAAGCTGGCGAATTAGCTTGGCTTCATCGTCGCGGAGGTCAGCAGCTTTTTCATATTGCTGGTCTTTGACCGCCAGATTTTTACGCTCTTTTAGGGTCTCTATTTTTTGTTCTAATTCGACAATATGTTGTGGCACATGAATATTTTTGAGGTGAACTCTCGCACCTACTTCGTCGAGTACATCAATCGCTTTGTCGGGCAAAAATCTATCTGTAATATATCGGTTACTGAGTTTTACACAGGCTTCTATCGCGCCTTCTTTATATTCTACATTATGAAAATCCTCGTATTTCGCTTTAATATTTTCTAAAATATGAACAGCCTCTTCGGGTGAGGGCGGGTCAACGAGGACTTTTTGGAAACGACGGTCTAATGCACCGTCTTTTTCGATGTGTTGGCGATATTCGTCCAATGTAGATGCGCCGATACATTGTAGCTCACCACGCGCGAGGGCAGGTTTGAAAATATTGGAAGCATCCAACGAACCTGTCGCGCCACCTGCACCTACGATGGTATGAATTTCGTCAATAAAAAGAATCACATCACGCGATTTTTCCAATTCATTCATAATCGCTTTCATGCGTTCTTCAAACTGACCGCGATATTTGGTACCTGCCACGAGTGCTGCCAAATCCAACATCACGATACGCTTACCAAACAAGGCACGCGACACTTTGCGTTGCGTGATTCGCAGCGCAAGTCCTTCTACGATTGCCGTTTTACCGACACCCGGCTCACCAATGAGTATCGGGTTATTCTTTTTACGACGGCTCAATATCTGCGATACACGCTCTATTTCTGTTTCGCGCCCGATGATGGGGTCAAGTCGTCCTTCTTCGGCGAGTTTGGTGACATCGCGTCCGAAATTGTCCAATACAGGTGTACGTGATTTGGAATTGCCTTTGCGTTGACTACTGCTGCCGGAAGAAAAACTACCGCTACGTTCTAAGTCATCATCATCGTCATAGTCATCCGAATCATGTACTTCACCTTGAATTTCGTGGCGCACATATTCCATTTCCGTTTTATAATGCTCGTAATCCACATCAAGATTATTAAGCACTTCTGCGCCCACCGTTTCAGGATATTTGAGTATGGCAAGCAGTAGATGTTCGGGACAAACCTCTTCATTTTTCTGTACGTGTGCTTCGAGTGTCATCGTTTTCAAAGCCCTTTCCGCATGTCTGTTGAGTGGCAGTTCGCCGAGTTCGATGCCCGGATTTGCCATTCTGCCTTTCGACGATGCGCTCGCAGTGATAATTTCTCTGAGTTCTTCTAAATCAATGCCAAGCGAGATGAGTACTTTTACGGCAAAGCTATTCATAGGCTTGCCAACGATACCCAACAACAAATGTTCTGTACCGATATAGTCATGTCCCAAGCGCAATGCCTCTTTTCTGCTCTGGGAAATAATCTCTTTTACCTTAGGAGAAACCTTCTTTTTCATGGTAATGTATTTTTGAAACCCTTGTATTTTCTTTCTTCGATGGTATGTTTTGAACATACATTTAAAAACTTAGATAGTTTTGGAATTGTTCATTCAGCCCCTTCATTTCATAAACGTATCAACAACATCGTGCCATTATCTAAAAGCATGACAGATCTTCGGTATTGGGTTTTGATGACTGCGAAAATGTCATGTTTTGTTTTTCTAATGTTAATCAAAACGAATTTAAGGGGTTTTTGGTTGTAAAAAAAGTTTTAGGAGACTTTAACTATCGTTTTACAGGCATTTTTTTTTAACGTATTTTTATTAATTAATTAAATATTAAAATATTAATTATTATTTTAATGTAGTATTCGGAAGGTGATTTGCAAAATTGTATTGCGTGTTTCGGTGAATGGTATTTATACACTAATAAACGTGAGTTAGTATAGTAAAGTTGCATCTTTAGGGTTTAGTACACGTTTAAATCTTAAATACAAACGAAAATATTTAACTATATTAAAATGCGTTAATTTTTTATTTTGAATAATATATAAATATGTATATATCTAATTTAAAATTTCTTTTTATTTAAATTTATAATTATCAAATATTTAAACGCATATATCCGTTTAAGTGTTAAGATAATGATAAAATAAGCTCATAAATTCGTTTTACATAATCGTCTGTGCTAAACAGCAAAAGAGCTTTTTCACGTCCGGCTGCCCCCATTTCTCGCGCTCTTTCGGTCTTAATGATGAGTTGATTCATTTCCTTTGCCAAATCGTGTTCATTGCCCTCGTATAGCAAACCATTTTTGTTATGTTGTATCAGTTCGGGCGTGGCACCGCTACGGTAGCCAATGACGGGCAGGCTGTATGCCATTGCTTCGGCAGTCACGCGCCCCATACCTTCGTATAGCGAACACATCAACAAGGCATCGGCATTGCGATAAATTTCACTTGGGTCAGGCACATAGCCCATGATACTGACTTTGTCTGCAAGTCCGTTTTTTTCACAAAATCGCCGCATACGCCACGTATAGATGCGTCGTCCTTTTCCTACAAAAATCAATCGGATATTATCGTGTTTTTTTGCCAGTATATGAAAGGCTTTGAGGGCTTGCATTTGCTGCTTCATCGGGTGTATCAAGCCTACATTCAGAAAAGTAAAACCCTTCGTCTGAGGGTTCTTTTCCGGCAACTTTTCCATCTGCGCTTTACTCATAATGCCATTATAAATCAAGTGTTTATCTGTCGTCACTTCATTTAATACACCGTCAATCAAGGCTTGCGAAATACTCACTACTGCCGCCGAGCGATTCATCCATTTCACAAAATTTTTCTGACCAAAAACATAATTCGTTTTATAATGCTCACGCACAAATTCGCGGATATGCCAGACGTGTTTTTTTCCTAAGCGATGCGCCAAATATGCCCCTACCGCCGTAACGGAACTATTCGTATAAATGATGTCAGGATTAATCGCTGCGACTTGCTTGGCAAGGCGAGGTAAGATGATATAATTTTGTAAAATTCGTAAAGGAAAAAGATAGTAATTTGGTGAGACTTTGGTATAAACCCAATTGGTAAACGGCGCAACGATATACTCAATATTTTCGCTTTCAAGGGCAGTCGTAAAATCCCCTTTTCGGGGACATAAAACAATACTTTTCACGCCATATTTTTTCAATCCATTCATCAATCCCAGTAAGGAGCGATTAGCTCCCATCATCTGCGGGTAATGTGTGACGAAAAGAATGATCATGAGAGTAACGAGTAGCGAGTAGCGAGTAGCGAGTAACGAGTGGACGAGTAGTAAGTAGCGAATGAACCGTCAATATGCGTCGATTCGTCACTCACTACTCGTTACTCGTTACTCACTACTTTTAGTGCTGCCTGCCAAATATTTTTCCACCTTTGACGGCTTTTTCAAGTTCTTTTTCTTCTTCTGATTGGGCTTCTTTTTCTTTTTTATTCAAACCGATTTTATTGAGATTCGGTTGTCCGGCATCTACCCAAGCGGTGTACCACAGGCTACCAAGTGCGTGAATAGCAGCCGTAAATCGCTGCTCTACCATGCCGTTCATTTCTTGGTCGAAGACGCGGGCAAATTCTTCGCATTGGGTATGTATGGTTCTTTCAAGCCGCTCCTCGAAGCACATTTGGCGGTCTTTGGGGAAGTCGCGCACCAATCTTTTTTCTACATTCAAGACGCTATCTACCAATACATGACTTGCCAAAATGACCTCCCAAGCATAATCTTCAGGATAGTCGATATAGTCCGCTTTACCGACAAAGGTATCGTATTCTTCATTAAATAATTCTAAGACGCGACTCTCCCAAAAGGCGTGAATACCGAGTTGGTTGGTGAGTTGTCCGTTGTAATTGGTGGTGGTGTGTAGGGGTACATGTGCATCGCCTACATAATGCCCGAAGTCTGCCGAAAGTTGTAAAATTCTTGCTGCATTTTTGTCTGCGAATGCTTGAGTCAACTTTCTTTGCATGGCTTGTAAGTGCCAAGGGATGATGCCGTATTTGGATAATTGGTCTTCAAAAAAAGCACCCGCGACTTCGATTTGCGGAGTCTCATGCGCGAATAATTCGAGCAGTGCCTCACCATTCAAAGTATGGTCTTCGCGGAAAACCTGAGGCTCTATGCTAGTGCGAACAAATTTGTTATAAGGTTCATTATAAATGATGACGCTGTCTTTGGCAAATATTTTTTGAATACCCTCGCCGTATAATATCATTTTGTATTTATCCATCTTACTGACCTCATTACCAAAGAGTTGTAAGGTGTCGTTTTGGGTAGTAACGAGAAAGACATCGGTAAATTTGGCGAGTGCAGGTGTCCACCTTCGCGGAATATTATCGTAAGGGTATTCGCCCCAGTGGTCAATGTCGATGTAGTGTCGGGGTGCTTCGTGCTTGGTCGCGTAGCGGCGTTTGTCAGGGTCAACGGCGTGTTCGGTGATGTGTTCGATGTTTTTTTTGTAAAAGACCATCATCTCCGGCGGCAGGGTGAAGACGGCGTAGCGGTTGAGCAGGCGGTGTCCGACGAAACCCCAGTCTTCGCAGGTCGTAGAGACGCGATTAATCGCGTCTCTACCTGTATGCTGTAAAACATAACCGGATGTTAATATTCCGGCGGTGATTATGGTGAAGAAGAAGATTATTTTTTTCATGTTTTGAAAATGTTTTCCTTAAATGAATGAGCCTCGTTTCAAGGCTTCGTCAGGGTCATACCAAACTGCATTTATAAAGTGTTGAATTTCTATTGTAAAGTTGGTAACAACTTCATCCGAAATAGGAAAGTTTTTATGTTGGGCTTTTACTTCGTTGTAATCATTTCTTTTCGCGGGTGGTAGCCGTTTGGCTTTTCTCAACAAAAAGACATTATCAATATCGGTAAGTCTTACGTCTTCGGGTTCCATATCCAAATATTCTACCAAGACATAATATTTGGAAACCGGACAGCCTTGTTTCAATCGCGTAGCTGTTCCGGCACATTCCTGAAACATGGTCTTGTCGAGATTGACTTTACATTCAGCCGCCAAAGCCGCTAAAAATATTTTACCTTTTGTTGTTTTAGCGGCTGTAAAGTTTTCTTCTGACGAAAATTGATAATAAATCGGTCTGCCGATAGTGAAATCCTGATTTTTATTTTTAATGACAATAACGGGTTTTTCATCGAGGTTTTGAACACTTGAAGGTCGAAACGATAAAGACATAAAAGCTGTCTGAGGTCCTGTACCCAATTCAAAATCAGGGAGATTGATGAGTATATCGGGATGCAACAAATGAATGAGAAATTCCTCCATGATGCTGCTGTCAAGTTTCAATTGTCCTCTTTGTCGTTTGAGAAATGCAGAGCCTTTTTGTGCAATTAATTCGACCTCCACCAAATCTTTATATTGATTGAGCAAAGCAACCATTTCTTTTATTCTATCTTTTCCTTTGGTGCTAAGTGTCTGTGTAGATTTTATCCAAAATTCATAATTCTTGAGTGCTTCTTTCAGCACATCTTCATCTGCCTTAGCCTTAGGATTGGCAAGGGCAGCCATCAATTTATCTTTGTGTGGTGTCTTCATCTATTTAAAATTGATGCAGGATTGAACAAAGGAGAAGGTAATATACGGTCAATTTCGGATAAAGCATTTTCGACATCTGTTCTTATCTCACCGGTGGTTATTTTCAGTGCTTCTTTCAAATGTTTGTCGGCTATCTGTTGTCCATTTTTCGGAACATCAATAAAATGTTCATTTTTTTCCGCAATGATAATATCTTCTTTGATGAGTTTGCCGAATTTATTGAAAAAGGCTCTTTCTTCTACTTGAAGAATATCGAAACCACCCGTTTTTTTGATAATTTCTTTGACGATTTGACCATTATAAAAAGGTGTTTTTCTAACGTTTGATTCTCTGCCGACCACCAATATCATTTTCCCTTCGGGTTTCAAAGTTTGCCAAAAGCTATAAATCGCCTGTTCCATATCCAGACAATATTGTACAACCGTTCTGAACCTGTTACCTCTGTTTTTTCTGTTTGACCCAAATTCAGAATGGGCAACTTTCAGTATTTCAAAACCAAATGACTCAACAATGGCTCTGTAATTTTGGTGATAATTAAACACATTGATATAGGGCGGACTTGTGAGAATCAGATCTACTTCATTGTCAAGGTATTTGTGGGTATTTCTGGCATCCGCCAAATTTGCTTGAATTAGAGCATCGGAATGCGGCAAACCAATTAATATTTTTTTTATATAATTATAAGATTTTCCTAAGGATTCTTTTAGTTTTAATTTTTTATGTTTTTCTGAAAGAAATAAAAGGTTTAATAAAATTATACGTTCTGATTTTCCTTCCATCTCCTCGGATAATGATTCGCAAAAATCAATAAAATTGGCATAACTCACTCTGTATGAGGAGCTTTCAACAAATAAATCTTCTCCATTTAAGTTTGATGTATATTCTTGAAGGGTATCTTCAAATGATTTTAAAATATTATATCTTTCATGAATATCAATATTACAAAAAGCATAAAACGCAGACATAGCATAAGCCGCAGGGTTAATTTCAAACCCGACGGCTTTCATATTTTTTCCCGCTGCTTCCAACAAAACTGTACCGCTACCCGAAAACGGGTCTAAAACGGTTTGTCCTGCTTCGCCGAATGTATTGAGCAAATACTCCACAAACTGAGGTGTAAATTGTCCTCTCCAATTGAAAAGATTTGTTCGTTTTTTCTCCAATACATCAAGTTTCCCTTGAGAAAATTGTATGTCTTTTTTATGTTTTGTCATGCCAGTAAGATATGGATTTTTTGGGTCAATTTTATTGTGTTTTACATTTGCCCCGCCACCACACAAGCCTGCTTACAGCGTGTCACATTGCCATTGACATCAAACAATTCTACCCATACAATATAAATGCCAATGCGGGCTTTTTGTCCATCGTCGGTATCGCCATCCCAACGGAAAAAGCCGCGTGGTTGAAGAAATTGGTTATTGGTGAGTTGCTTGACTTGCCGACCTTTGGCATCAAATATACGGATGTTGGCGATGTAGCCCGGCGCATCAAGGTCGTAATCCATACGGAGAAAATCTTGGTAGCCATCGCCATCGGGTGAAAAGACTTCTTCGTTGATAGTCAGGCAGTTATCACTACTGCCGCCTGTTTCTGTGTAGCGTTGAGAGTTTTCGTAAGCGGGGGTTGCCCAGCCGACCGCTTCGGCTGCAGATTGCCAGTTGTTGGGGTCTTGTGTAGGGGCGTTGAAGTCGATGCGTTCTAATGAAACGCCTTTCGTTACGTCCACGAGTGGGTTGTGGTAGCTTTTACTTATGATGAGTTTGTCAAGCGTATCTCTACCCAAAAGTTCTTCGCCTAAAATATATGCAATGCTACCATCGTCAAAAGCGGGTAGGTTGGTGTAGTGTATGCCTTCGGGATTGGGACTTAGAGGATAGTTCATTCGTGTATCTCTTGGGTCAAGGCTGAAAGCAATGTATTCTTGTGGTAGTAGCGGACATCTTACATTGATATTGGCAGTACGAAAGGTGTCTTCTTCTTGTTCGAGAATTTGTAAACCATTGATAGGTAATATTTTATTTGAATGATTATAAATTTCGATAAAATCTTTGCCACCTTCGGGGGCATCGTAGAGGATTTCACTGATGATTAAGTCACCTATATTTACATCACTAAATGAAAATTGAGCGGTATTTGCCGTACCGATATCATTAACACCTGTACAATCATACACATTGCTTACACTGATGTCGTATATTAAATCTTGTTCGAATGTTGTATTAAAACTTAGTATAACTTCATCGCCAACTTCTGTAAGTTGGGCATTGACGGAACTGCCAATGTTATTGTTGACGGTATAATTAAAAGCATCTGTTGCTGTTTCGTTCAAAATTTCATTAAATACCAGTCTTAATGTACTTTCGCTGTCGGCATTGGCACAGATAAGTTGCGGTCCTGTTTGGTCAGGCGAAGGACTATATTGTGTATTTTCGCGTCCCGGCGTACCACCGAGTGGGTTGGTTGATAGCCGCCAATTAGCGACCAAACAGTAGGATTCGGGGTTGATAAGTTCGGTGGAAATACCTTTTGCAACTTCTGTAGTAGTATATATTTTTCGATGAATAGTTTGTCCATTAAGGTCTTGTAAATGTATATCGTCACCACCATCTGTAAGACTTACATTAATATCAAATAAAGCTGTTCCTGAAAAAAAATTAAAAAATTCTTCTTGGGTGAGTATCACATATTCTTGGGGTGTCATCACATAAGTGGGTAATGCCACCGGTGAATTACCTGCCGAATATCGAATGTTATTCAAATTAATATATTTATCGCTACGATTGTATAATTCAACGTATTCAGAGTTCTGAAAACTAGCGGCATCCGTATTTTTTGCTGCCATAAATTCATTAATCAAAATATCATAAGGTGCGGGTGGCTCGGTGATAAAAAAGCTAAACATTTCGCTATCATCAGCGGTATCGCCTGTCAAATCTTTTACACCTGTGACGGTGAGGGTGTAGGTTTGTCCATTGGTGAATGCCGGTGAAAAACCCGTCAGATGAACAAGCGCAGCATCTGCGGCATCAAGCTGTGCATTCGCCGGATTTCCAATGCCGGAGACGCTGTAATTTGCTGTAATTTCAGCGGAAGGCAGTGCAACAGGTTCGCTGAAACGAACATCTAATGCAGTATTTGAAATGGGCGTAACAGACTGAATTTTAGGCGGCGATACGACAATTGGGTCAATAATAATGTCATCAAAAAAGAAATTTTCTTTGCGGGTAGCGGTGTATTTGCAATGTACGCCAAAGAAGTTGCCACTTGTATAAGTATCGTCAAAAGTAGTGCCTTCGGAGACAAGATTTGTACCACCGGAATAATCGGCGAGTAGTTCCCAATTGCCTGTGGCATCGCGTATCACACGTACACGTGCAAGTGCGGGGTCGGTGGCTACACTGCCCGCCGTACCTGTGAGTAAGAGGGTGGATGACGTTCCGTTTTGGCGGCGAAATTCAAGAGCATCATCGCCGCCGCTTGCGCCGATTTGTATAAAATAGCCGTTGAGTGTACCGGACAGGTCAGCGGCAGATGCATTGAGATAGATTTTGACTTGATTAGAGGTGGAAGGTGCAAATTCCAAACGAACAAGAAACTCCCAAGTGGTGGCATCGGCAGTGCTGACAGGCGTAGAAAGGTAGGATGTGCCGCCGTCAGTGTCCATGAGTTGGAGTTCGTTGGCGGTATTGATGATGTAAACGGTGGTATTGCCCGTCCAAGCATCTAAGGTACCATTAAACTGCTCATTAAAACTCTGAGCAGTGATACCCGCAAGTAAGGTGAGTGATAGGGTGAGTAGTATTATCGTTTTTTTCATTTGTCAGTAAATTAACAACAAAATAAGTCAACAAATATACGATAGATAATGGTAGTTTTGAAGGTTTTGACTTTATTAAAATGCTCTCTCGTCTCTTTTCTAATTTCTATTCCCATTCAAAACTCAACTGATGTCCGCCAGAATGATTTTGTTCTTTTGGAGGCGTTCATAAAATTTGTAGCACTACCGGAGTTCTATGCCTATATCAACAATAACGGTAATTTTTTTTATTTTATATGCAACCAAAAACGCTTGTTTTCCTTCATATAAGTAAGCATATCTGTATAAAATCAGACAAAATACCTGACTGTCTGTATTTAAACAAATTTTGGTAGTATTACCTAAATAATACTATTAGGCTGCTATTTGTCAAATAATGCATTTTATCATTTATAATGTATTTAAAATTAAATTTTTATATTCTTAAAAATTTATTAACATTAATTTCATAAAAGCATCGTATCTTTAATACTACCACAAATTTATCATCACATTTACACTGTGGATAATTCCAAATACTAACCTTTTAGATTTTGGACAAAGGAAATTGGGTAATTGGGTAATCCCCTCTTTTTTATATTTTTACAAAAAATAATTAATGACATGTTTTATTTTATTAATAAAACTTATTCATTTGATTATCAATGGGTTACGGTTTTAAACCGAGTTTCTTAATTCTCTAATTCCCATTTTGTCCAAAATCCAAAGCCTTAAATCGGGATTAGCCACAATTCAAGTCATCAAAACTATGAATATCTCCACGATCTACAGAGTATTAGCCCTATCGCTATGCTGCCTTGTATGTGCTTCTACCTACGCACAAAACCGCCCCGAATACGTACCCGGACAGGTACTTATTAAAATGAAACAAGGCAAATCCACTAACCACAAAAGCGCACTCAAAACCCGAATGGGTGCCGCCAAACACAGGTTGCTCCACAACAATATTGAAGTCTGGCATATAGATGAATCCAAGCACAAAGCGGACATCGAACAAGTCATTCAGCAATATTGCGACCATCCTGATATTGAGTACATTGAACCCAATTATTACTACTATCCGGCTGATGCCCATTATTATGAATCATGTATGGAAGACCCTCAAAACACCACACCCAATGATCCCGACTATGCCCTTCAATGGGGCTTGCACAATACCGGACAAACAGGCGGAACGGCTGATGCTGATATAGATGCGCCCGAAGCTTGGGATATTGCCACAGGCAGCCCTAGTGTAAAAGTGGCTGTATTGGATTCGGGCATAGATTGGACGCATGAGGACCTTTCCGAAAATATTTGGCAAAATCTCGGCGAAGATGCCGACGGTGACGGCAGGGTGCTGGAATACAGCTATTACTCTGATACGTGGGTGCTTGACCCGGGCGATATGAATGGAATAGACGACGACGGCAATGGCTACGTGGATGACCTTATTGGTTGGGATTTTGTAAACAACGATAATAACCCCTCTGATACCAACGGACACGGCACACACGTAGCCGGCGTACTTGGTGCCAAAGGTGATAATGATGCAGGTATGAGCGGTGTCACTTGGGATGTGCAGATGATGCCGATACGGATATTCGGCGAATCTCACAATCAAGGTGCATCTACAGATGCTATCATTAGTGCGCTCGACTATGCCGTCAGTATGGGCGCACAAATCAGTAACAACAGTTGGAGTGGCAACGGACGCTCACAGGCAATGGAAGATGCCATTCAGGAAGCTGCCAACGCGGGGCATTTATTCATTACTGCCGCCGGCAATAACTGCCTTAATACCGACCACTCCCCAAGCTACCCTGCCGGTTACGATTCGGATAATATCATCTCGGTAGCGGCTATCAATCAAAATGACCAACTCGCACCTTTCTCCAACTACGGAGCAAATACTGTAGATGTAGCTGCACCCGGCACAGCGATATGGAGCAGTGTGCCGTCCGAAGGCTTTGAAAGTATTACGCCTCAGCCAGACGACGATGACGACTACATCAGTCCGATTCCGTCTGATGGATACGACTATCTCAGCGGGACTTCCATAGCTACACCTTATGTCAGTGGTACCGCAGCACTGGTCTGGGGAAGGCACTACGACAAAAGTTACCGCGACATCAAAGATGCCATTATCAATTCTGCCGAAGCTACCGCAGCACTCAACGGTAAATGTGTTGCCAACGGACGACTGAACCTCTATAATACTTTGAATTATTTTGGCGAACTACCACTAACACCTCTAGACTCTCTATGTCGAATGAGTGATTCACTGGCTTTGGTGGCTGTGCTTGATGCGAATCCTAATATCGGATGGGATTTGACGCAACCTATGGATACATGGAGTGGTGTCACTTTAAGTGAAGCAGGCTGTGTATCGCAGCTACGTTTTTTTCATTCGAACAGGGTAAATACTATACCGCCTGAATTTGGTGATTTGACCGGTTTAACTTATTTATATATATACGATTATAGTAATAACTTAAAGACTCTACCACCTGAATTTGGTAATTTGACCAATCTGACTTATTTGGATATAAACAGTGGCTTAACGAGCTTACCCTCCGAATTTGGCAATTTGACCAATTTGACTAATTTGGAGCTAAACGGTAATGTTTTAACGACCCTACCGCCTGAATTTGGTAACTTAACCAATTTGACTAATTTGGATTTGAGCTATAATAACTTAATGACTTTACCGCCAGAAATCGGTAATTTGAATAATTTGAATAATTTGTATTTGTATAATAACGACTTAACGAGCTTACCCTCCGAATTTGGCAATTTGACCAATTTGACTACTTTGGATTTGCACTCAAATGATTTGATAATCTTACCCGCTGAAATCGGTAATTTGACTAGTTTGACTACTTTGGATTTGTACGAAAACGATTTGATAATCTTACCCGCTGAAATCGGTAATTTGAATAATTTGAATAATTTGTATTTGTATAAAAATAGCTTAACAACACTACCCGCTGAAATCGGCAATTTGAGCAATTTGGAGACTTTGATTGCGCGTAATAACAGCTTAATGACCTTGCCAACTGAAATAAGTAATTTGAATAATTTGATTTATTTGGATTTGCGCTACAACAACTTAACAAACCTACCCGCAGAAGTCGGCAATTTGACCAATTTGGGTACTTTGGATTTGCGTAATAACAACCTGGCAAGCTTACCGCCGGAAATCGGCAATTTGAGTAATTTGAACCATTTATTTTTGAGTGCAAACAACTTAACAACTTTGCCCGCTGAAATTGGTAATTTGACCAATTTGAATAATTTGTATTTGGATAATAATGACTTAACGACTGTAGTACCGGAAATCGGCAATTTAAATAATTTGAGATTTTTGAGCTTAACCAGTAACAGCTTAACAACTTTACCCGCTGAAATCGGCAATTTGAATAATCTGAGTAATTTACATGTGGAGAGTAACAACTTAACAACGCTACCGCCGGAAATCGGCAATTTGACCAATCTGACTGATTTGCGCTTGATCAATAACAACTTGACAAACTTACCCACTGAAATCGGCAATTTGACCAATTTGACTTACCTGTATTTGAATCATAATGATATAGCGACCTTGCCGCCGGAAATCGGCAACTTGAATATAGGTCGTCTTGAATTAGGTAATAATAACCTGACCAATTTGCCGACCGAAATAGGTAATTTGAACAATCTGTGGTATATCAATTTAGAAAGTAATCAGTTCGGTACCATTCCGGCTGCATTGGGCGATATAACAAGCAGTTATTTCTCTTTAAATTTCAAAAACAATGCAGCTACCGGATGTTTTGACTATAACCTGATTAATTTGTGCAGTAAGTTCTCATCTTGGACCAGCAACGAAATAAGTGTCGGTAACAATTTTAGTGCAACATGGGTTGAGTTTTGTAATAGCGGAGCCAATATATGTGCTATCCCTACATGCAGACAGGATGATTCACTGACACTCGTCACCTTGTATAATTCCATGAATGGTAGTAATTGGACAAATACATGGACACTGACTCAACCTATCAATACATGGAATGGCATCACGCTCAATGCTTGGGGCTGTGTCGAAGCAATAGATTTATCCGAAAATCAACTTAGCGGTACCATACCTCCCGAAATTGGTAATTTCAGTTACCTGACTTCCCTCAACCTCGGCGATAATCAAATCACCGGAGCTATTCCCCCTGAAATTGCCAACCTAATCAGGTTGGAAGAACTACAAATAGACAATAATCAATTGACAGGAAATATTCCTGTGGGTTTTGGCAATCTTACTCATTTATCTGCTTTAAATTTATCCAATAATCAATTAACCGATGCTATACCCTCCGAGATAGGAGAGGCTTCTAATTTGACATATTTAAATTTATCTGATAATACTCTGAGTGGAAGTATCCCCTCCGAGATAGGACAATTGAGAAGATTAAATTACTTATATCTAAATAATAATGCGCTGACGGGTTCGATTCCTTATACTTTGGGCAATATCAGATATCTTAATGTATTAGCCCTGCAACACAACCAATTAACGGGAAATATTCCATATACCCTTACCTCGCTGTATCGTTTGGATGAATTGCGTTTGCACGATAATCAACTGAGCGGCTGCTTTTATACGGCACTTTCGCATTTATGTACCGAATTGGATTCTGCATTCAATACCAATGCGTATATCTCTGACGGCAATAATTTTACGACAGCTTGGGAAGACCTTTGCAATGACAATACGACCAATATATGCGAGCCGGTTTGGGCAGGCGATTTCAATTTTGACGGCACAGCCAATGAAAAAGATGTTTTGTATTGGGGGCTTGCACATAACAATACAGGACCTCCCCGCGAAAACCCCTGGAATATATACTTTGATGAAACTTGGTATCCCGAAGAAGCAGCAGACTGGACGCAAGATGTAGCGGGGCTCAACAATAAACATCAGGACGGTGACGGCAATGGCATAATAGACACTGATGATTTTGATATATTGAGATTGAATTTTGAGCGAACACATATTTTTAGTTCACCTCCGCTTATTGAAAGTACCATCATATATCGTTTGGAAAGAGTCGGTACACCCGGCGGTGATATGACTTACGATTTGTATATTGAAGACCGGACAGGTGCGCCTGTCGAAGCGCATGGTGTATCATTGACCATAGATTTCGGAATATTGCCTGTACTGGACATTGAACTGGATGTTTCAAATTCTTCACTGATGCCAAGCGATACATTCAAACTATTTAATGAATCCGAAAACAGACTGCACTTAGGCTTGACCCGCACCGATAAAACCAATCAAGTTTGCGATGCGCCCATAGCCTCTTTTGTAGTGATGACAGAATTTTTACTTGACAATACCGAGTTTGAAATAAGGATTGAAAACGGCAACAAGATAACAGCCGATGCTACTGTGGCAGACATCATCGGAACGAGTATATTTGATACTCCACCCCTCATGACCGACCCATTAAACCCCTTACGTGCAACCGCCTCTGCTATCCATGCCCAATGCACGATGTATGGCATGGCATGGGCAACGGCTTCAGGTGGCACTCCCCCTTACACTTACCTGTGGAGTACCGGAGAGACCACCGAAAGCATCACCCAACTCAACGGAGGTATGTATGAAGTAAGCGTCACAGATGCCCTCGGTATGTCGAAAGCCATTAGCCTTAATATTGATGACGCATATCTGCCTGTTTATGACAGTGACGGTAATTTGATACCTTGCAACACCATTCTCGATATTCGTATGCTTCTTGAAGGGGCTTACAAGCCCACGAGCGATACCATGAAAACAAGTTTGCTACAATTGGGTGTCTTACCCGAAAACAGGCATCCCTACCACATTGCCCCCTGGAATTATCCGGGATTGGAAGGCTCCAACTGGAAACTTGCAGATTATCCCGACGATGCGGTAGATTGGGTATTGGTCTCCCTCCGTACCGGTACTACGAGCGATACCCAAATCGCCCAAACTGCCGCCATTTTGAAAAAAGACGGTCGTTTGTACTTCCCCCAACCTATCAGGTCGGTGAGTACAGTGGAGTCTGTGTATATCGTTATCGAACATCGCAACCATTTAGCTATAATGACTCCCGATCCTATTCCGATAAACGGTAATAAGTTGATCTATGATTTTAGTGTAACTGACAGCTATAATATAGGTGGATTCGGACAGAAACAAACAGCCAACGGAAAATGGGTCATGTTTGCAGGTGACTGCGCCCAAACAGGTGATATTTTGGGCTACGATGTTAATGGAGCAGACAAGGCACTTTGGGATACTTATAATGGTAATTTTTTCATTTACCATCCGACAGATATGAATCTGGATGGAGATGTCAACGGAGCTGATAAGATACCTTGGTCCTTCAATAATGGTTTTTCTTCTGCTGTACGAAGGTAATTTGAGAAATTTCAAATGACAAGCACCAAATTTCAATCGGCTTTGGATTGGGATTTGGTGCTTATTTTTTTTGCTTCGCAAAAAGTTCCTTCAACAACCAAACAATGAGTCTGCATTAATAATGAGAAAAAACGATTTTAACAAATTTTGATTTTTTAATTAAAAAAATAATTTAAATATTTATATTTATTTTCCTTATTGTGATTTTTTAATATGAAAATAAAAATTTAATTTTTTTGAATTTCTATACTTTCTAATGTGGACTCAACAATTATAGGCTATCCACCTAACGTTGGACAGTTTGATAATCAGTCAGTTACAATATTATTGAAATTCAGGTTCATACTACTATACATGACCCAAAACCCCCAAAAGAAAACGTCTTGCTGAATTTATTTCAGCATCTCCTATGCAATGGAAAACGGTTGATAAAAAATGCTCTAATTTATTGATTTATAGTAAGCTACAAATTTGTAGCTCACACTTAACATCGTGCTTGTGGCTTAGGAGATGCTGAAATAAATTCAGCAAGACGTTTTGGTTTGGAAGTGTTTTAGTGGTGACAACCGATTTGTGACACACTCAAATAAATTCAGCAAGACGCTTTCTTTTTGAGAGAAAAGGATGTTTATTTTTAATTGCACAGGTTGGACAAATGAAAAATTCTAAAAAACAAATTCCAATCCGAATGTGAATCTATTTAATGTAATCTTAAAAATTCCGGGTCTTTATATTTTTTTGTTTTGTAATATTTTGGTCTTGTATCCATTCTAATATGCAGCCATATTACGCCCAATCCTGCCGTATTAAGCCAAATCAATTTTTGTTGTTCAAGCTCTTCAATTACTGTTTGACCTACTCTTTTGAACACCTCAATAACCTGTTCTTTATTTGCCAATCGTATAAACTTACCTATATGATTGTAAATTTCATCTTCTGTCTTTTTGGTAGGTACAACCAATCTGGCATTCTTCCCTAAATTCATAAAATCTGCAACTTGTTCTTTGCTGTCTAAGTAATTTTTAAAAGCATTTTCATTACTCGGCAAATGTTCTAAAGGTTGACTTCTTTGTAAAATACATTCATATTTTTTTGGTAAAAACTCTTTGCTGATTGCCGGATGTTCCCAATAAAAAGCCGGATAATCCAACTTTATTAATTCATCTGTATAAAATGCTATAAATTCCGGATTATTCTCCCACAATTTAAATACATCTTCAAAACTTAAATATTGCTCACCTCTTTTCAGGCGAAATCTTACAATATTTTCACTTTGTTCTTCAATTTTAATTTCGAATTTAGATGTCATTTTTTGTTTTTCTTAATGAACGGATTTTTTATTGAATAATTTATAACGCTATAAAATATAGCCGTTTTTTAATTAAAAAACTAGAAAATTACAACATTTATTGATTTCAAAATAATAAAAAATGCGCTTATTTCAAGTAACGGAATGTAACGCCGTCAGCCTGACGGCACACTGCCCCGCTGCCGTCAGGCTGACGGTGTTACATGTCACCCGATTTGGGGGCTGCATATTCAACTTGCCTTAATACTTTCCGCTTGGCATCAGAATTGCATTTTTAGTTAGTCGATGGTCTGCGGATGATGGTCGATTGTTATTTGCTAAGAACAAAATACAGCGTGACTTCGTTAAACGGGTATCGTCAGATGAACGTTTTTTGTAAAATATTAAGGCAAAATGATGTCGGACACTTTTGAAGTGTCAGACATCTATCCGTGCTTCAAAAAAATCTGTAAACACCCATTAAATTCACCAAATTTGCTTTCAAAAATGGTGTCACAAATTCACGAAAATAAAGACTATGAAATTCATAAAGCGTTTATTTTATTTTTTGTTAATGCTCCTCTTTTTATTTGTAGGAGCATTGATAGCAATTCCTTATTTTTTCAAGGATAAAATCATTGCCCGCGCCAAAACGGAGATGAATAACAAGCTCAACGCAAAAGCCGATTTTGGCGATTTAAATATCTCGCTCATTCGCAGTTTTCCGAATGTAAGTTTGAGTTTGAATGATATTACAGTGGATGGGGTGGATGAATTTGAAGGGCTTAGATTGGCGGAAATTGATAAACTCAGATTGACGGCAGATGTGATGTCCGTCATCAAAGATGACCGACCTATCGAAGTCAAATCTTTTGTATTGGACGGTGCAGATATTCATGTAAAAATATTGAAAAATGGTCAGGCGAATTACGATATTATTAAAATAAATTCTAACGAAAAAGAGACTGACACAAGTGATTCAAATTTTAATTTATCCTTAAAAAAATACGCACTCAAAAACAGCCATATTATTTATGATGATGCCGCTTCAAATACTTACGCCGAAGTCAGTGGTCTGAATCATGAAGGTAAAGGTGATTTCACTGCTACGATTTACGATTTGGTCACACAAACAGAAGCCCAAGCATTGAGCGTAAAAAACGGTGGCATTACCTACATCAGTAAAGCTGAAACAAACATTGACCTCACCCTCAATGCCGATATGAATAGCGGCAAATATAGTATTTCTGACAATGATATTCGATTGAATGACTTGGAGTTATCACTCATTGGTTGGGTAGCACCGATTGGTGACGACATTGATATGCACCTCAAATTCAATACGCCGCAAAACGATTTCAAACATTTGCTTTCCATGGTACCCGGAGCATATATTGATAATTTCAGAAAGGTAAAAACGGAGGGCGAAATGGCATTGAGCGGAACAATAAAAGGTACATATAGCGACAGCAAAATGCCTACACTCGACCTCAAAGCGAATATCCAAAATGCAAGTTTTCAATACCCCGAATTACCAATGGGCATGAAGGATATTAATGCAAAGGCAAGCATTAAAAGTCCGGGTAGTGATTTGGATGAAATAGTGGTGGATGTGCCAACTTTTCACTTCAAATTAGGTGACAATCCTTTCGACCTGATTTTCAACTTACGTACACCTATGAGCGACCCGCAAGTGAAGGCACGTGCGAAGGGGAAAATTGGTTTGACCGACCTTTCAAAAGCCTTTCCGATGGAAGGCGTAAAGACATTAACGGGCTTGATTGATGCAGATGTGGACGTGGACACACGCATGTCGTATATCGAAAATTCGCAGTATGAAAAAGTGAATATGAAAGGTGATCTTAGTATTATGAATTTGAATTATGATGCTACCAATACACCACTTATCATAGTAAAAAATGCTAAGATGAATTTCACGCCACAGCAAGTTAATATTCCTTCATTTGATGCTTTGCTCGGCAAGAGCGATGTAGAAGCAACCGGCGAGATTGATAATGTATTAGCCTATTTTTCACCCAAAAAAACCATGAAAGGCGTTGTCACAATTCAGTCTGATTTATTGGATATAGATCAATGGATGACAGATACAAAAATAACGCAAAATGATCCCGTTCACGATGACGTAGAGACGCAAAACCATCCCGTTCACGATGATGTAGAGACGCAAGATTTTGCGTCTCTACGTCATCGTGAACGGGATGGTTTTGACCGTTACAATTTCGATATTGATGCGGATTTCAAACGTATCAAATACGACAAATATGAATTGACGAACACAAAGGCATTGGGCAATTTTACACCCGAAAAAATTAATCTGACCCAATTTGAAACCCAAATGGACAAAAGCGACATTCGCGGTACAAGTACGCTCGAAAATGTGATGGATTATGTATTCAATAACGAAACCTTGCGTGGCAATATTGACATTCAATCCAATACATTTGATGTCAATCCCTTTATAAATGATGATTCCCATTCGATGACGGTAGAGACGCAAAATTTTGCGTCTCTACCGTCATCGAATGGGAATGGGAATATCCCCGACCGTTTTGACGTAACATTCAATGCAGATGCAAAAGAGGTATTTTACGATATTTATACCCTAAAAAATATGAAAGCGAAAGGCAATTTCACCCCCGAAAAATTGACCTTAAATTCATTTTCTACTAACATCGGAAAAAGTGATATGAGTGGTAGTGGTGCATTGGAAAATGTGATGAATTATGTCTATAAAAACGAGGTCATTTCCGGCAATTTTGATTTGAAGTCAAGACTGCTCAATGTGGATGATTTATACGGAGAAGAAACAACGGAAACCAACGAAGAAGAATCAGCAAGTGTCTATCCTTTGCCGGAAAACATGAACATCAAATTCACCGCAGATATTGATGAGGTATTATACGATAATATGACCTTTGAAAATATGAAAGGAGATATGACCCTCAACAATGAGTCGTTGAATATCAAGGACTTCGCAGCAAATACCTTGAAGGGAGACATCGGTTTGTCGGGTGTTTATTCCACTTTGAATGCAGAAAAACCCGTATTTGATTTTAAGTATAAAATGAATAAAATTGATTTTGGTGAGTCGTTTAATACTTTTGCTTCGGTGGAGGTCATTGCGCCGATAATGGAATTTGTAGAAGGTATATTTTCAACAGAAATGAATTTTAAGGGCGAACTTAATCCCGATATGTCACTCGACTACAACACACTCACTGCGGAGGGCTTGATTCATACCTTGAATGCAGTGGTCAAAAACTTTGAACCACTTGCAAAATTGAGCGACAAGCTCAACATGAAAGACCTGAGTAAATTTGAAATTAAGGACACTAAAAATTGGTTTGATATAACGGACGGGCAGTTCGTTTTGCGACCCTTTACCAATGATTTTAAAGACATTAAAATGAAAGGCGAAGGGCAACATGCACTGACGGCGGAGAATATGAATTATAAAATGAATTTCACCGTACCGCGTGAAAAATTGGATGAAAGTGCTGCCGGAAGTGCTGCGAATCGCGGTATAGGTTTGTTGAGCGAACAAGCAAAAAAAATCGGTGTAACGATTGGTGAAAGTGATAATGTCAACTTTGATGTTACGATTACGGGCAGTCACAAGAAACCAAAATTTGAGATTAAATTTCTAAGTGCGAGCGGTAGAACGGTCAAGGAGGAAGTCAAAGAACAGGTGAAAGAAGTCGTAGAGGAAAAGGTAGAAGCTATCGAAACGAAAGCCGAAGAAATCGTAGAAGAAAAGAAAGAGAAAGCTACGAAAGTTGTTGAACAACAATTAGATACGATTCAAACGAAAGTAGAAGAAAAAGTAGATAAAGTGGTCGAAAAAGCGACCGAAGAGGTGAAAGATAAAGTTGGTGAGGCAGTCGGTACAGTGGTGGATTCATTGGTGACAGATAAGATTGGCGATAAGGTCAATGACAAGGTAGAAGAAGTCTTAGGCGATAAAGCAAAAGAAGAACTGGAGAAATGGAAGGATAAAATTAAGCTGCCGAAATTTGGGAAGAAAAAGAAGGATGATGATGGAAATTGATGTTGATGTTTTATATAACTGGACTTTGGATATTGGGGAATTAGGAAATTAGGTATTAGGTATTCCGATAGTTATCGGGATTTTTATAAAATAATTATAAAATAAAATTAATTAAATATTTCTTAATTTCAATAAAAATAAAATAACTGATAATCAATTACTTACGGTTTAAAACCGAATTTCCCAATTTCCTAATTCCCAAAATGTCCAAAGTCCTGTTATATAAAAGGAGTTAAAAATTAAGTATGAAACGTTAAAAATATTTTAAAATATGTAAAATGTGTAATTGATTTTTTTTTTGAGATAGTTATTTTATTACCTTTGAGGTGTGAAGCCCATTTTTCAGAAAAAATAATTATAATCAAAAAAAATCAATTACATGAAAACACAACACTTAATCCTTTTAATCATTCTTTTACCTTTATTTAGCTTTAGTCAAAACAATTCAGATTTCGGAAGAACTTACAGCGACAATTTACCGGAAAACTTCAAAATCAACTTACCGGAAATGCGCGAGCATATCTATTCCGGCATTCCAGCTGAACTCAAAGAAGGGAACGACCCCAGATCAAGTTACCGATTTGCCGACCAATCATCCGTAGAAACGCACAGACTTTTTTCCAGTGGCATGGTATATAGCGACTGGGAATCATTGGAAAGTTATCTCAATGATATTTTACAAAAAGTCATGCCCAAAGAATTAGCCGATGACAAACTCATACATGCCTACATCGTAAAAGATGGCAGCTATAATGCCTTTATGATTCCATCCGGGATGATGTTCGTTCATATAGGATTATTCGACTTGGTGGAAAGCGAAGCTGCGCTGGCAAGTATAATAGCGCATGAACTGGCTCATTATTACCTAAAACACTCTGTCAAAGAACATGTGAAAGAGGAGCAAGGCAAATTCAGACCGGGCTTTTTGATGAAAAATAAACACGCACGTAAACATTTTTCCATTGATAGCGAACTGGAAGCCGATGCTTTATCTATGAAATGGATGACCCAAGCCGGATACAATATCGAAGGCATGATTCAATCTTTTGAAGCCACGGAGCGTCTGGAAAAGAACAGGTTGAGCCGGAGTAAAACCAAATGGGAAATTAAAGAAACCACACACCCGCGCTCTGAAAAAAGATTGAAAAAGATAGAAGATTTTATTGCGGAAGAACAACCCGAAGGCAGCAGTTATTTTATTGTCAGTAAAGAAAAATTTGTTCAGTACAAACAAAAAGCAAAACCCGAAATTCTCAAACATCTGCTCAATGATTTCGAGTATTCTTCGTGCATCGAAAAAGCTTTTAAATACCACATATACCATCCCGAAAATTCCGTTTATGTGTATTACCTGATGGAAGCTATCCGGCGGAAATGTTATTTGGATACCGGTGTGTGGAGCAAAAATTTTATCACGGATAGGTATTATAAAATAGTAGAAACGAAAAAAACAAGGTATAAAGAAAGAGTGACCGACCATATTTTTAGTAAAATTCCTACTGATATTTTGTGTCTCAGTGAGGTAGAGGCCAATAACATAAAAGCTAAATTTTATTGGGATGATGATGTCAAATTTAAAACTTACGAACAGGCTTTTGTATTCTTCAATCAAATAGCCGAATTGTATGAAGAACGAGAGTGTATTTTATCCAATGCCTTGAGTGTATCATTTGATAAAAAAGTGATGAACAAATATTTGGAAAAATATTTGTCTTATGACGATATTCGTTACAAAACCTACGCCACCCACCTGCTCAATGACGATATAAAAAAGACCTTGAAAGATGAAAAATTAACCTTATTAAGCAATTTTATTGTAAGAGTGAGAAATGGAAAAGAAGAAATATCACTCATGGATAATAGTGATAAAAACGCTGCTTACCTAAAAGAAATGCTTGTTGCTGCGGCAGATGATTTTGACAATCGCAGATTAGTCTATTTATCTGATTTAAGAAACAATGAACTCAATGATTACACCATACTCAAAGAACTGGAATCACTCTCTTTCGCTACTATATTTGCAAAAGGAGAAAAAACAGAATTGCATATCCTTGACCCTCGATATTGGGAAATCATGAACCAACTTGGTGTGAATGAAATAGAATTTGTCAACTGTATTTTTCTGGATATAAGAAAGCCTGACGAATCTTTAGACAATTACAAAACCCTTATCAATACAGACTTCAATCAACTACTTGCGGAAACAAAAAGAAACAGATATTTAGATGTTTTCGTTACCAGTGTGAGAATCATAGAGGACGGTATAATGAAAATAAAATACTATGGAGCAGAGGATAAACTTGCTTATAAAAAAGAGGGATACGAACAAGTAGTCGAACTCATTAATTCAAGACTGAAAAAGAAAGATATAAAAGCTACTGAATTGGATACACCTTAAAATTCAAGTGATAAAATTTAAAAATAAAGGCACACCAAACTAAAATCTGGTGTGCCTTTTCTGTTTTTAACAAAAAAATTCAATACTATTTTTGGTGTAAAATGTAGCGCAGTACTTCCAGTCTGCGCCGAGTTAGTTTAGTCGTGCATACTCGGCGTGGACTGGAAGTGCCGCACTACATTCACATTAAATTCTTATTTAACGGAAATTGGCTACCCGTCTAACGTTGGACACTTTGATAATCAACAAGTTATAAGTTTATTAAAATTCAAGTGATTGTAACAACTATGAACTGATAGCCGGTTTTTACCTAATTCTCTAATTTCTCATTTTCCTTTTTCCAAAGTCTAAAATATCGACATTATTCACTTATTCAAAATTGGCTCATTCAAAATTGAATATATAGTAAATAAAATCGTAATTTCGTATCCCATTCACCTTTTTAATACATAGATAAATATGTCAGAATCGCTTTTAAACATAGAAAATTTTGACGCTTATATCGTCATCGGTATTTTGATTTTCTTTGGATTAATGGAAGTCATTGCCGGATATTTGCACCGCAGCAAACGCACATCAAGCGATTGGATTCAGGAAGTAGGCAGTTTTTTTGCCTTGGCGGTACTTATAAAACCTGCGATAGTAGTTGTAGTGTGGGCATTGGGCAATATGGTATTTCCTGATGCTCAATCTGTTTTAGGGCATTGGAATTTTTGGATATTATTGGTTTTTTATTTGTTGATTGATGATGTGTTACAATATTGGTATCACCGCTCGGCGCATGAGTACGAGTGGTTGTGGAAACTCCACCGTCCGCATCATCAGGCAGAGGAAATGGGCTTTTTTGTTTCTTATCGCAATGCAGCTTTATACTATGTTATTATGCCTAATTTGTGGTGGGTCGCACTCATTACATTTTTGGGTGGCGGAGCGTCAGTCGCGCTTGGTCTGATACTCAAACAACTCATCATTATCGGTTCGCATAGTCGCGTAAAATGGGATAATTTTTTATATAAATATAAAATTTTTAATCCATTAATATCTGTTTTAGAAAGAATTATCATCACGCCTGCCTTTCATCATGCTCATCATGGCAAATCCATAAAAGACGGTATCAGCGACCCCAACGGCAATTATGGCAATACCTTCTCGCTTTGGGATCAGTTTTTTGGCACTGCCAAATTTACCCGCCAATTTCCGATAGAATACGGACTACCCAATGACCCGAAAGACAAATGGACGGCAAGTTATTTTTACCCTGTCATCACCTCCGATATACCCGATAGCGAAATAGCAAGAGGATATGAAAAACAAGATACAAAAACCCTCGAACCCACTATCGTCGAACTTGAGAAAGGCGAAAAATATCTATGGTGCCAATGCGGACACAGTGGCAATCAACCCTTCTGCGACGGTTCACATCATGGCACCAAACACAAACCCCTCCTTTTTGAAGCCAAAAGAACAGGCAAAGTAAAATTATGCAATTGTAAAGCTACCAAAACAGGTCCGTTTTGCGATGATTCACACGTTTTAGTTCATAGTTGATGGTTCATGGTTCATGGTTCATGGAAACATGAAGTCACGAACTTCAACACTTCAACACCACAACACTTTTAATATGAAAAAATACGATTATATTATAATAGGCGCAGGCTCGGCAGGTTGCGTATTGGCGAACCGATTGACTGCCGACGGCAAGCATAGTGTCTTACTGTTGGAAGCGGGCGGGAAAGATACGAAAATGAATATTTCCATTCCGGGTGCTTTTTACAAATTGTATAAAACGGATGTGGATTATGCCTTCCATACTACGCCGCAGACGAATATGAAAAACAGGGAAATGTTTTTGCCGCGCGGTAAAACATTAGGTGGTTCGAGCAGTATCAATGCTATGATTTATATTCGCGGCAACAAGCGCGACTATGACGAATGGAGCGAATTGGGCAATCAAGGTTGGTCTTACGATGAGGTCTTGTCTTATTTTAAAAAAGCTGAAAATCAGGCGGTGATTAAAAATGAATATCACGGACAAGGCGGACCTTTAGATGTTCAAAACCGAAATTATACCAATGAACTTTCTCATGTTTTTATAAAGGCGGGTCTAGAATTGGGCTATGAAAAAAATGACGATTTTAATGGTAAAAAACAAGGCGGTTTTGGATTATACCAAGTCACGCACCGCAATGGTGTACGATGTAGTACCGCAGTGGCGTACCTCAATCCTGCCAAATCAAGAAGCAACCTGACCGTAGAAACGAAGGCAGTAGCAGAGCGAATTATTATTGAAAATGAGGTGGCAAAAGGCGTGGTCTATCACCAAAACGGACAATCCATTCAGGCGGAAGCCACGAAGGAAGTCATTTTGAGTGCAGGTGCGTACAATAGCCCTCAGCTACTGATGCTTTCGGGTCTAGGTGCGGGTGAGGAATTACAACAATATAATATCCCTGTACAAAAACACTTGCCGGGAGTCGGGAAAAACCTGCAAGACCACCTCGTTTATTTTACTATTTTTCAAAGTTCGTATAAAAAATCACTGGATACAGCGGAGGATTTTCCGGTAGTAGCCAAGCATTTGTATCAATATTTTTTGGGTGGCAAGCAAGGACCTTTTTCGAGTAATCTTGGTGAAGCCGGAGCCTTTGTCAAGTCCTCGCCCGACCAACCTGCGATAGACACGCAATACCATTTTGCACCCAATTATTTTGTCGAACATGGCTTCATAAAACCCAAAGGCAATGGCTTCTCTATCGGTGGAAAAGTCTTGAATCCGAAGAGTGCGGGTACGGTATCCTTGGCTTCGGGTCGGTTTGATGTTGCCCCTGCGATTGACCACAATTACCTCAGCGATTCGGACGATCTACACCGCTCAATTTGGGGCTACCGACTTGGTCAGCGGCTTGGTATGACCAAAGCCTTTGAACCCTATCGCAAGGGGCTGTACCTTCCCGAAAACTTGCTTGAAGATGACGCTGCCATCGAAGATTTCATTCGCGCTACCGCCGAAACACTCTATCACCCGACTTCTACTTGCAAAATGGGTAAGGACGATATGGCAGTGGTCGATAATGAACTTAAAGTACATGGTATCAAAGGCTTACGAGTGGTAGATGCTTCCGTCATGCCCAATGTAACACGTGGAAACACCAATGCACCCACCATTATGATTGCCGAAAAAGCCGCTGATTTAATTATGGGAAAAGTGGGCGTAGCGAGTGACGAGTTACGAGTAGCGAGTGTTATGGAAGTAGTGAATGGTGAGTAACTTGACAATGTCATGTTCGATTTTTATTTAATATAGTTGGCATTTTGCGCTAAAACTCGTCTGACATTTTCAAAATTCACCAATGATGTCATATTTTTCCAGCAATGTTTAAATGTCTGACGAGTTTTAGCCCAAATTCGGAAAAAA
>CALIZI010000458.1 GCA_938028705.1 uncultured Saprospiraceae bacterium
TAACATTATCGCATTCTAACATTATCGCATTCTAACATTATCGCATTCTAACATTATCGCATTCTAACATTATCGCATTCTAACATTATCGCATTCTAACATTATCGCATTCTAACATTATCGCATTCTAACATTACCACATTCTAACATTACCACATTATCGCATTTCGTCATTACCACATTACCACATTTCAAATGAGTGTACTTAGCAATTTTTTTAATAAAGAAAGAAAAGAAGACCTTGATAAAGGGTTGGAAAAAACTAAAGCCGGTTTTTTTGAAAACATCTCTCGTGCCATTGCCGGCAAATCAAAGGTGGACGAAGAAGTATTGGACAACCTTGAGGAGGTCTTGATTGCTTCGGACGTAGGAGTGGAGACAACTATCAAAATTATAGGGCGGATAGAAGCGCGGGTGGCACGTGACAAATACGTGAACACGAGTGAATTGAATGAAATTTTGCGTGATGAAATCGTACAAATGCTCGCTGAAAACAATAGCGAAGATTTGGACGATTACGATTTGCCTTCCGAAAGTCGCCCTTGTGTCATACTCGTGGTAGGCGTGAATGGCGTAGGAAAAACGACGACTATCGGCAAGCTCGCCAGTCAATATCACAACAAAGGATTATACGTAGTGCTTGGAGCGGCAGATACTTTCCGGGCGGCTGCGGTGGACCAGCTCAAAATTTGGTCGGAGCGGGTAGGTTGTGATTTTTATAGCAAAGGCATGAATACCGACCCGGCTGCTGTGGCTTATGAGGCGGTCAAATATGCTGAAAAAAGAGGTGCAGGCGTGGTCATTATTGATACTGCCGGAAGGCTACATACTAAGGTGGGCTTGATGAATGAATTGACCAAAATCAACCGTTCGATAGGTAAAGCCTTGAACGGTGCGCCACACGAAGTCCTCCTTGTACTCGATGCTTCTACCGGACAAAACGCCGTAGAGCAAGCCAAACATTTTACCAAAGCCACCGACGTTACGGCATTGGCAATGACGAAACTCGACGGTACGGCAAAAGGCGGAGTCGTTATTGGTATTACCGATGAGTTTAAAATTCCGCTCAAATATATCGGGGTAGGAGAGCAGATTCATCATTTGCAAGTCTTTAACAAACGTGAGTTTGTAGATTCATTTTTTAAGGTTTAACTCGTTCATTCGTTTATTCGTAATTCGTTTATTAACTTTACAGTGTAAAACACTTCAAAATATATCGACCATCGACCATTAAGCATTATTATATGAAACGTTTTATCAATTATATTATACACGATTCTTCTGTCGAAACAGATATGATTCTGGGCTTATTATTTGCCTTATTGGGTTTTGTACTTGCCATCGTACTTTCCTTCAAAGCGTCAGGAGCTTTATCTATTATTGGAATTATATTGCTGATTATAGGTCTATTGATATATGGGCGCGCACTGTATAAAGCATTTAATTGACCTATCCCTTATCCCACATAACCCTTCAAAAATTGTCTCACATTTTCTCTTTTTCATTAGAAATAGAGCCGGAATTTTAGGTAGTGTTCGACAAAAATAAGGTAGATTATATGCGAGTTGCAAGGCGAATTCCTTTATTAAAAGCGGATATTTGAGTATTCAGACACCCATTTTTCATAAAGATAT
This sequence comes from uncultured Saprospiraceae bacterium, assembly GCA_938028705.1. GTDB lineage: Bacteria > Bacteroidota > Bacteroidia > Chitinophagales > Saprospiraceae > JAHDEO01. Next base: position 1,635 of record CALIZI010000458.1, read on the forward strand.
TCGCCTTGCAACTATTCCCTATTTTAATCGAACACATCCAAATTTTACATTTTTTTAAAAATATACTTCTAAGATAGCGTTCTTATTTGTATGAGAATGACTTGTTATCAGTTTCTGAAACAACATTTTATCCCTGTCACAATAACATATTATTGTGACTTGCAATATTGGAAATGTGTTAATTTTCATGACGGTATGCAACTTTGTGACAATGTCGCCCGTCTAATCTATACATCACCCATAAAGCCTTGATTTGCAATTTAAAAAATATAAAAAATATTTTTATCTGTTAAATATTCACTCACATATCACTAAGTTAAGGCGATTTTTGTAAACATCTTTTTTAATTAAATACATAATTTAAATAAATTTGAAAGTAGGATAAAACTTACTTCATTAAGCTATTAAAGTTTAGTGAACGTTTTTTATCGAATTTTACAAATATTTATTTTTGATAATATTTTTGTAAAAAAATCAAATATAATACAAATTATATATTTTTATTTTAATAAAATGATGCTAATAACCCTTTATCTTGGTGATATTAAATTTTCTCAAAATTAAAAATCAAACCATGAAAAATTATCTCAACGCTCTACTAGTAGTGTGTACATTACTACTTTTATCTACAACGTTTTCTTACGCTCAAGTCAACCCGAATTGCCCCGGTGGTGTCGAACTGCTCGACTTTTCTCCACTCAATGGCAGTACGGATGCTGTGGCAGACATCAATGCGGCGGGTTTGACACTTGCCGGAGAAATGCTTACAATGACTAATGTGTTTAATGGCGGTGCTACGGGTGATGAAGATACTGTAAATGACGACCACCTCTCAGGTTGTATAGGTCCTAAACTTGGTGTTACGGGATCAACGGATTCCATTAATACCAATATGACAACGACTTATACCTTTTCAGGACCACTGGATGACTTCTGTTTCAGATTAGTTGACCTGGACAGAAATGACGAAATTCAAGTGAATGGCTGCCTGAATGGTACTCCTTACATATTGACAGCGGCTGATTTTAGCTACCCTTACACCGGAGCAGACGGTCCTTGTCCTGACTATCTTGGCGACAATACTTTTACGTCACTTTGTGTACCACCGGAACCAAGTATCAACGATAGTTTTCGAGGTGCTATTAATATCTGCTTTCCCGGACCTATTGATAAAATTGAATTTATATTTTATGACAAAGGCATCACCACAGGTGGCTCATATACGGTTTGTGATATGGGCGTTTGTCTTGAAGCATTGCCTATTGAGTTGGCTGGTTTTTCGGCAACAGAGGAGCGTTGTGAGGTGACACTCAACTGGCGTACGGTGACGGAAACAAATTTTTCTCATTTTGAACTGGAAAAAAGTTCTGACGGAAGTAATTATGTGAATATTGGGAAAGTTGAAGGGAAAGGTACCGAAATAATAGGTGCAGCATATACTTTTATCGACGATCAATTGACAAAAGATAATTACTATCGCCTGCGTATGTTCGACAATGACGGTTTTGTAACGATTTCAGCTATTCGTACCGTCAGTGCCAACTGTGCGAGCGGTGTGTCTGTCTCTCATGTTTATCCTAATCCGGTCACAACGGCTAATTCAAAAATACGTTTCACCTCTACGGTCAATGATGATCATGCGAATATTATTATTATGGATGTGTTGAGTCGCGTAGTCAGCGAGCAGACATTAGAAGTAAACGAAGGAACTAACATTATTGATTTGGAGACGAGTAGCCTCCATGCAGGTACTTATTATTTGATGCTTACCGGCGAGAATTGGAAGACCGGAACGGTTAAATTCGTTAAACAATAATTACGCTTTGGGTATTGGGGAATTAGGAAATTAGGTAATCCCGATAACTATCGGGACATTATCAATAATTTGTATTAGTTTACTTTTTATTGTAAATTGTTTTTATTAAAATGTTTATTTTACTGATAAATAACGAATTATGCCTTCGTTAGCCTAATTCCCTAATGTCCAAAGTCCAGCCGTATAAAAAAAGCGTCCTATTTATTAGGACGCTTTTTTTAACTCAAATTCCAAATTCCAAAAAACAAATTCCAATGTTTACATTTTCCAGTATTGGATTTTGGTGCTTGGAATTTGGAATTTTCAGTTATTGATGTAAATTAAATAGAATTTCCTCAATAGATGCAGACGAACCCATAAACACTTTCACTTCTTCAATACTCATGGTATAATATTTACCCTCTGCCAAGCATCTTAATACCTTGTGTACATTTCCGGGGGTCAAAAGACCTTGTATAATAGACAACTTCATAATACCATCATTACATTCATCAATAATATGGATAGCTTCCTGGTTTGTATTGTCAACAGCGGTGAGTTTGGGAATAATACCTATGCCATAATCCGGTGGTTCTAAGGTGAGCTTATCTACCGGAAATATAGCTTGTGCATGAGCAAAGGCTCTTTTCTCTAAAAGTCGCTTTTTGAACTGTATATCACGGCTAACTTGCTCTTTAAGTTTATTTTTTAAATTTGTTACTTGCATATCTGTTGAGTTTGGTTTATTTAAAATAGATAAAGTAAACCACCTTGTCAATAGATTTGGCATAATGGAGAAAGTTTTATTTATGATGTTCGGGTCACTGTACGATGATATTTTGTGTATAATATTTTCAAAATTATCATCATAGAAAATATTTTATTAAACTTATTAATATTAAATTTGTAAATTTGTTATAAAAAATATATTTTAAAACTATTTTTTATATTCAAATACGGATATGGATTTACCTTTATAATTAGTCACATAAATTTTATCATCATCTAAAATAACATCAGTCGGCTTATCCAATTGGTTGTCAAGTATTTGCAATAATTGACCCGCTAAATCATAAATCAATACACGACTATTTTCAAAATCGGTGACGAAAATAAATTGGTCGTTTACATAAATTCCGGTAGCTGCATTCATACCGTCTTCATTGCCAATGCTTTGTTTAAATTTTCCTTTTTCATCAAATACCTGTATTCTGTTATTATAAGCATCTGCAATGTATATCATGTTGTTGGCAAATTGAATATCTGTCGGATAATGAAATGCACCATTGACTTTTCCCTTCTTTCCAAAGGTCAAATCTTCTCCATTGGCATGATACACAATTCTATGGTTATAAAAATCAGCAATCGCATAAGCATCGCCTTTTACATCTATGCCCGCAGGGGCATCCAGTTTATTTTTGAGTGCTAAATGAGACCTTTTGTTACCGGTCATAATCGTAATAGTATCGGCACTATATTCTGGAATAAATAGCTTGCCATTGTCCATAACAATGTGCATAGGACGCTCAAAATCTTTATGCGTTTCTATGATATTTCCATTAAGGTCTGTTTTAATGACTTCATTATTATCGCTATCCGAAACCCAAAGAAGATTTCCGTCTTTAACGATACCCAAAGGTGTGACTTTTTCAAAATTTATCGCCCGCACATAAGTCCATTTAGGATTTTGTGTGCATCCTAAATACATCATTAGGGCAGTCACAAAAAATATAAAATTAACAATTATTTTACTCTTCATATTTGATTTTTTTTTGTGTTGTGGTGTTGTGGTGTTGAAGTATTGAAGTATTATAGTATTGTAGTGTTTTACTTCAATACTACGATACCACAACCACGATACCACAACACCACGATACTACAACACCACAACACATCAACACTTCAACACATCAATTACGTTGATACAAACAACAAGGAGGTAGATTATCATACACTTCGTCGGGGGCATTTGCCTTTTTAGTATCGTGACCTGCTTTGGCAATTGCCTTATGAATATCACTAAGGTCAATGAGTTCGGGGTCGTACTCCAACTGAATGAGTTGTGTCTCAGCTTCCCAGACCGCCGTACCTACACCTGCAAGCGAAGTGGCTGCTTTTTCAATTCGTGCCTTGCACATACTGCAATTTCCGCGTACCTTAAAGGAGGTGGCTTCTACGTTTTCAAGCACCACAGCTTCGTGGATTTCCTCCACTCTTTCAGAGGTTACTACCTCGCCGCTGTTGCGTGTAATCCTTGTGGTTACAGGCGTATAACCTGCTTTATCTACCTGATTTTCAATGGTTTCAACATCAATCATTTTACCGGAAGGATAATTAAATTGCATCAAACCCGTCTCCATATCAATCCGCACTTTCTTGATACCTTTCAATTCCTTAAATTTCTTTTCCAAGCCATAAGCACAAAACGGACAACCCAAACCGTCCACCTGCACTTCTACTTTATCGTAAGTTGTTTTTTGAGCGAATGTTGGAGTATATACCAATGTCATTATGGCAAAAAAGCTAAAAACAAATATTATATTTTTCATTGTATTTGATTAATTTGTAGATTACTTAATCGGTTAATCAGGTGGTCGAATCATAACTGTTTTGTACCATAAAATACATTCATGATAACCTGATTAACTGTTTGACTGATTAACCGATCAACTATATTAAAAAACATATCGTGTGCCGAGAAATAACGAATAATTACGCTTTTTTTCCTCTGCCACAGTTTGAATAAGTGGTGCTTGTACAGCAACTTCAAGGGTCAATCGCCCTTTGGCGTATTGGATACCCTGTGCGTATAAGAGCAGAAAATCGTTGGCTTCTACCAACCAATTTGCATTATACTCAAAGTATAAATTGATTTGATCAACAGGATAAGTCGGCTTGCGTAAGGGCAATCCGAAGCCCAATTTGTAGCGCAATTCATCGTCCTGTGAAGCGGGTACGAGCCTGTAACCGAGTTCGTTGGAAATGCCGTATTTGATACTTTCGTAACCTGCTACGATGCCCAAATAAGAAGCATAATCGCCTGTACTGATGTCAATTACGTTCCAGTCGCGCCCCGTAGGTAGCGTTTGTATCGTCTTGGCAACCATACGGAAGGTCTTGCCTGTACCGTCTTTTCGATAGAACTGATATTTTGCCATCACATCAATATCGCCTAAGCCAGAAGTATGCTCGACATCATCCGCTACATTCCGAAAAACCATTGGCAGATGCACTGCCACAAGGCTATTGGAAGTCGGCAGATAATGCGCCATTACAGGTATGCGCGTATATATGCCCTTATTGGTGTTGCGTATCTCCGTCAATGTCTTGACAATGATGCTGCCACCACCAAGCATAATCGGCTTGTCACTTGTAATCGGCGGACCTTGTGCATACAAAGCAAGGCTTGTGATGAGCATAAAGCTCACTACACCTATAATTTTTTTCATTAAAAATGATTAGAAATTTCGCCTTTAACAATTTTTACAAAAGCGTATCTACCTGTACTCAAACCTATAAGGTTTTCAAAACCTTATAGGTTTATGGCTGATAATCAGTTTTTAAAATATTAAAATTATATTATTTTATTTTTTGTAAAAATTATTAAAGAATGAGAATTTTAAATTAAAAATTAATTATATTTAAAATTTTAATGTAAAATTCTAGCAAAGAAAGGACTGAATAAGAAGGGGGATATTCCTTATCAGCGGTGGTGGAATGTAGTTTTTAAAACGAATTAATTGCTTGTTTAATGTCGTTTTAATGGTGTATGAAATAGGGAGAATGTTGGTAAAAACAGGCAAATCAATCTGAAAATCATTGACCGCAAATGGCGTGAAATCAATGTCTGCTTTTGCAAATTGAGAGGTATCTTTACAGCAATCTTTATCTTCGGATGCTTCGCAGGAAGTTTTCTTTTTGGCGCAGCAGTTTTTCGTCATTGCCATTGTACAATGCGAAGCCGCACGTTCATGGCAGTTTTGGGGGCTGAAAAAGATGGCTACGGATTGTAAGGTATTTTGGCAGAAATGACTATTCAGCGTAAAGCCCGCAGAACTTACGAATATCAAAAATGCTAAGGTGATATGTAGTATTCTGAATATCATTTATCTTTTTAAAACCTCAAATTTTAAGCCACAAATTATGCTTACTGAATACTCGAAATCTCAAACATCCCCTCAAATTCATTAAATATAGTTTTCAAACGCTCCAATTCAATAGCTTGTTCACTTGTAATAGTTGCCGATTGAGTATCTTTCGATACTTCTGCGGCAGTAATATTTTTGTGTGAAAGTAAAGCATTTTTTACCTGTGCTTCACAGTGTCCACAACTCATTCCGGTGATTTTAAAGGTCTGTGTCATTTTTTTATTTTATAAAATTCAATATTGCAATTGAACTTTGGGCAAAATGGAAATTAGGAAATTGGGAAATTCGGTTTAAACTGTAACTTATTGATAATCAATTGTATAAGTTTTATTAAGGCTACCCGTCTAACGCCGGACAGTTTGATAACCAATAAGTTATAAGAATGTTTTATAAAATCGTGATTAGCAAGTGCTAGTGATGCCTGACACTTCAAAAGTGTCTGTCATCTTGTCCGGTCTTAGAAGGGTAGCCTTTATTAATAAAATAAAACATGTAATTAATTATTTTTTGTGAAAATCTAAAAAAGTCCCGATAGTTATCGGGATTACCTAATTTCCCAATTCCCCAGTTTCCTTTATCCAAAGTCTGAATTGCAAAGGTCTTTATTTGAATGGGAAAGTGTGTTATACAATTCTGGTTTTAATTTATATAATTCCAATAGTACGCTCAGACATTATGGAGTGATTTACGTTGGTTGTCTTTATTTTTTTTGAAATGAGAAGGTGTGAATCCGGTTACTTTTTTAAATTGACGACTCAGGTGTGCAACGCTCGAATAGTGCATTTGAAAGGCGATCTGGCTCAAAGAAAGTTCATCGTACATGAGCAATTCTTTGACCTTTTCTATTTTTTGAGCAATAAAGTATTGTTCAATTGTTGTGCCTTCTGTTTCGGAAAATAATTTACTGACTGCGCTATATTCGTGGTGCAATTCGTGACTGATATAGTCAGAAAGTTTGATGTTTAATTTGTCGTTTTTATAATGTACTAAATTGATAATCAATGTTTTAACTTGCTCAATAACTTGGCTTTTTTTATCATTTATCAATTCAAAACCCAAATTGGACATGCTTATACGAATACGCTCTTGCTCAACTTCACTTTCTTTTTCTGCCAATTCTACCAAACCCAATTCCACTAAAACAGGTGTATAACCCAAGCCTTCCAATTCCGATTTGACGACCATTTTGCAACGGTCACAAACCATATTTTTAATTCGAAGCGTACTCATTAGATTGATTTTATGCTGTGGCGTATTCGGTATATTTTCTTTCGCTCGGATGAAGGAAACCCGGAACAATATCGTGCTTTGGAATACCACGCTCTACGAGTTCCTCATCAATTAAAATTTCAGTGCGGTTTTCTTGTATCCAAACTTTACCATCAATAATATCTAAATGGAACATACAAAAATGTGTGTATTTATAATCGTTCCATCCTATCTTCATGAGTTGATAGTGCTTCCTTTGGACATCAGCAATTATTTGAACTTTTGTAGGGTTAGGGTTTTTATTTCTCCGCTCGGCAAGTGCTTCGAAGTAATCAATAATAATTTTTTCGTATTTTTCTACTTTATCCATGTTATAATTTGGCAGACATGCTTACTGAATACTCGAAATCTCAAAAATTCTAATTAAACATCTATTTAATTAATATTTTATAACTTGACAATATCATGTTTTAAAAATATGTTTGTATTCAACATGGGATATTTTTTCCGAATTTGGGCTAAAACTCGTCAGACATTTAAACTTTGCAGGAAAAATATGACATCATCGGTGAATTTTGAAAATGTCAGACGAGTTTTAGCCCAAATTCAAGAGCAAAATGTCAAATATATTAAATAAAAATCGAACATGACATTGTCAAGATAAATAGTATAAAATTAAAATACAAAAATTGAGTATAAAATTTGATGATACAAAGATACGGATTTTATTTCACTCCTTTATTACATTCGAGTACGTACCATTATTGTTGCTCCAAAATACCTTATCAGCACCATCCGTTGTACCGTTTAAATTAAAATCAGCGTTTAAATACCTGCCGAAGATACCATTTTCTTCCGACCAGTACGCTTTATCTTTTCCATTAATATCATATCCTTCAAGATTATCGGCTTGCGAACTATCACCTGCAAATAATGCCCATACACCTGCACGCACTTCTTTCTGACCTGCACTGATGCTGTTGAAATTGTATGAATTTTCAGCACTAAAATCATAAGCTAATACATTCGCTGTTATCGCAACAGCTTGTGCCGAAATCGCTGCAATATGATTGCGGTGCTGAACCCGAATATAGATTGGCACATCGTCAGGCAAACAAGGTGTTGGGTCAGGAAAAAATAAACGCCCGTTTTCCAATAACAGCGCAGCACGTTGCTCTAAAATATCTATAAACAAGACATCCGTACCAAATGTCACCAAGACCCAATCTACTACTGATAGGCTGTCATTTTGAATAGCGATAAGGTCATAAGTGGCACTTGAAAAAGCCGTACCTTCAGTGCCGGAGTAATTCCATGGAGGTATGTTATAAGGTTGTCCGGCGGGCAGCCCGTAGCTTTGTGCAGGGAGCAGTTTTAAGTCGTGTAATGCTGTACGCATCAAATCTGTGGAGTCCATATAAGGACCTTCAAGCAGCATATCTATTTGAATATCAATTTTTTGTGAACTAATAAATGCACCTTCAACCTTTCTTGCATAAGCCCGCTCACCCGATTGTCCATGATTAAAAACAGCCCTGACGCTATACCAATAGGTCAATGTATCGACAATCTCCGCTCTGTAACACAAATCATAAATTGTATCTATCGCCTGCATAAATGTATCTGTGGGCAGCAATTGATAGACAACGTATTTTTCAGCTCCCGGCACTTGATTCCAACAGACATCTGCCGCTTCATTGCAGTAAGGTGTAATCGTCACCACAGGTCGCTCCGAAATAGAAAAACGCTCACTGATGACGACCTCATTATTCCGTTCGATTTTGAGGCGTGCCTGGTCGGAAAATACATCAGGAACAGCCCACTGATAGTACCGATTTGTACCCAAAATACTGTCTTTAATTGGTATCCAATCTATCCCGTCATTCAAAGAATAAGCAAGCGAAAATGTACTGCTGTCACCCATAGCCGTCCAGTACAAATGCGTCCGCTCCTCTGCACGAATACCGTCATTCCCAATAGGATAAGAAAAAATAATATTTTCTTTTTTAAATGTATAATTAACAAAAAATTCTTTTTTACCGAAAGGCAATAAACTTCCTTTTACCTGTATGGTGTAATCACCTTCTGCGGGATTGCTAAGTGTAATTTGTTCGATATTATTTAAGGTGTCTATACTGCGTGTGGCATTCAAGGTGCAGCCTGTCGGCGAAGGGTCAAGTACCCACGGGAGGTAGCTTGTACTATCGGGTGTGGTCAGGCTAATGTCTAAATCGTTGATGAGCATTTTGGGGGCAGTTTCGCTGCCTGCTTCATCGTGCCAATAGAGCATCACACGCAGTTCGCGAACTCCGGCAGGCATGCTGATAGTATGCGTTTTGATTTCATTATGTGACAAAGAATCGCTGTAAAATTGTCCGTTTTTAATGACTTCAATCGCGGCTTTTGCATTGATGCGCCCGAAACCGTAAGTGTAATCCGGTCCGGGATTCCCGATGTCGTCTGCGCTATTGCAGGCAATGGATTTCACGAGTGCGCCGGAGGGATGTTGACCGTAAATTTTGTTGTATTGCTCATACATCAATGCCATAGTACCCACCACAAAAGGCACTGCAAAACTCACGCCATTGCCACCTGTATATTTGTTGAAATTGCCGGTGATAGAAGCAGCACCATAGACATTGAGGGCTTTGGCGGTGATTTCGGGTTTGATGCGTCCGTCCACCGTAGGACCTCTGCCCGATGAAGCGTAAGGCTTATTGTCATAGCGGATTCCGGCAACGGTCAGGGGATTTTTTCCGGCATTATAAAATGATGCAACGGTCTGATATTTAGGTGGATACCCATTACATCCATTTGTATTGACCAGCGCATCATTGGCAGCCGAAAAGACGTGCATTACTTCGGGGTATGCCATCAGTTGGTCATCAAGCAAGCCGCTGTAGAGATTATATAATGCCATTTCGTGGCAAAAAAATGAATTGAATTTATATGAATTATTTGTTAATACTACATCGTGATTGGCGTAATAAACAGGCAGGCTATCCAAGACTTGCTGTGCGGCTGTGGTCAACAAATTGCACGCAGGAGCCATGCCACGCCACGATTCACGAATATTGCCCGAACCGCCAATGACACCCGATATAAGCGAGCCATGATAATCAATCAAAGTATCGTAATTTATGGTGCGATGTTGTCCGTCAATATGCTCAAAACGCCCCCTATCACCTATGCCAACTGTGACATTTTTTCCGGTCAAACCTTCTATGCGTTGTACGTAATCAATATGGTGCTGTCCGCGTCCGTTATGGGCGGTGTAAATGGGAGCAGGTAGGCTAGGGGCGATACTGTGAATGAAAGGCAAGGCAGCCAACTTATCAATATCTGACCAATATATATTGAGTGTAATGAGCTGTTTATCAGTATCTATGTGTTCTATTTGAAAAGCGGACAAGGCAGATAGTGCCTGATTTCCTCCAGAATACCGTGCGACTATCTGCACTTGTTCATCCGCTTGGGTGTGTTCCTCTGTTTTAGTGTGAACCAAGGTTAGGTTAATTTTAGATTGGGGATTGGGCGAAAGGATAGCTGTAATATCTATGTCGTGGAGTTGGCGGAGCTTGCTTGTATCAGGTATTTGGGCGAGATAAGTTTTGTTTGAAATATATTTTAATAATATAATTTTATGTAATAATAATTTTTTGTGAATATAGTTTTTTGGTATTTTTTTAAATTTTAATAATAAAAAACAATAACCATTGAATACGGTTTCGGGGAATTTATCTCTAACAGTGATATGTTCTACTGGACTGTCAATTGTCTGTTTATCAAGGTAATATAAAGATGAATTCTGTGCATGAAATATACTTGGGTATAGGCACAGTATTCCCATAATGAACAAATATGTCCTTTTCATGTATCAGTGGTTAAGTGGATTTACAAATAGTGGGTGTGGAGAAATAACAGGATGCTAGTCCGATTATTTCTTTATAAAGAAGGTGAGGATTAAGTTGGAAAATTTCTATGTGAAATTGTGAAGTTTTGTGACGGGGAAGTTTGTGTTTCAACTATCTACGAATCATATATGGTGGAATGAAAGCAAGTATTACAAAACCGACCCAATCTCCTCCACAACCTCACACCAAGCCACATCCGTATCATCATAACTTTTAATAGACTTTCCCTTTTGCGGTAAGGCACTCAACTTAGAAAATTCCATTTCTTTCCACATACAATCACGAATAATCACAGGAATCACCCGTGCCTCTTTTCGTTCGTGCCGTTGGATAGCTGTTTCGACTTCTTTATTGACTATATAATCTGTCGCCAAAAAATCAGCACTGACCAAAAATACGATAATATCCGCTTGATTCAATTCCCGAACAATGCGTTCATCCCATTCCTCACCGGGAATTACGTTTTTATCGTCCCAAGTGATTAAATCATTATTGCGAATTAAGGGGGAAAGATGTTTTTTGAAAGTTTCGAGGTAGCTTTCATCTTTTTGGGAATAACTGATAAATAGTTTCTTTTGTGCAGCCTGCATACCACCCACTACAAATACCGCATCCAACAGACCTGTTACATTGACATCATCATAGCTAACTTCACACTCAACAACATGCTTACCACGCTCTTTCCTACGCATCAAGTTAGCAAATTTATAGAAGTATGGTTCATTGTTATCTTTACAGATGCGACAATTACAAGGCACCATTTTTTCCACGCGCAACTCTTCGCCAAAGGTCTCGTTCAAGCGGTCAAGCTCTTCCGTGATAATAGTGATAAACTCTTTTTGATGCAGTCCCTCCACACGAATTTTAATCGTATTTGTACCATAAGCCTCTACAACTTCGGCGCGTGTATCTTGCCTATTCAGCACCACGCCTGTACGCCACATTTTTAATTCGTCTTTGATATATCGTTGTGTCCGCACGATAAAGCGACTCGTCAAACCTTTCGGCATAAAAGCATAGCGGTATTCCAACCTCAAATTCTGCTTTTCCTCCCAAATATAGTCAGGTTTACTTACCTGTAGCAGTTGCGTGGCGATATATTGTTCGGGCTGTACATCGGGTACTTGATAGCACAATTCAAACCTCATCATCAGCCGTAGCAATTCTTCATCTTTACCTTCATAATTAATACCCCATATTTGCTTAGCATCTTCGCGGCTAAATTTACCTTGATTATCAATGACTTTTGCATCATCCAATACCGCATACACAGCGTTAGTAGCCCATTCCTTTTGCAAAATGACCATACGCCTCAAAATCGCATCATCTTGAAAATGCAATAAAATGCCCAAATCATGTAAATATTGACTTAATATCAACATTTCACTACGCTCGGGTATCTCATTTTCTCTGCAAGCTTGATAATAACTTCCTAAATCAACAAAAGATATGTATGGTGATAATTCTTCTAATTTTAGACGGATATTTATCCAGTTTTGTGGTTGCAATCCACCAATATGAGGTAATTTTAGTATCTGTTTTTGGATAGTTTGATATAATTTTTCAATATCGTGAATATCATGTTTCAAATCCAACGAAACGAATGCTTCGATATTGACGAACAGCACCCGCATACTGTTGATGTCTAATTGCTTTTTGCGTCCGCCTTTTTCATTTTGTACAATAATCACCGGACTGTCACCACCCAATAATTCAATAACTTGTAGCCAATAATTAAAGTTGGTATCTTCCTTGCGCGTATCCGTAACGAGCACATAGAGGGAGCGTTTAGAGAGGAAAAATTGATGTGTAGCATGGTAAATTTCCTGTCCGCCAAAATCCCATAGATTTATAGTGAAATTCTCCCCGTTTGGCATTTTAAAAGGCAATTGATGAATATCTATACCTTTAGTAGTTTCTTCTTCTTCGGGCATCTCGGCATTTACGTCTTGTAGCTTTCTGTATAAAGTGGTTTTGCCGACACCGCCTTCGCCGAGGATGAGGAGTTTAGCTTCGTAGATTTTGGAGGCAGATTGTTCTATGGAATCAAGATATTGTATAAAGGCATTTACACCTCGTTTGATGATTTCGGGTGGGGGGATTTGTAAAGGATTACCATTAACCCCAATTGTATTATGCCATCCAGACCAAGAAATTCCTATTTTTTGAACTAGATTTTTTAAAGGTGATACATCGGTCAAATTATTGTCACCTAGAGTTAATTCCGATAAGTTTAATAAATTAGACAAAGGTGATATATCGGTCAAATTATTGTCACCAAGAGCTAATACTGACAAGTTTACCAAATCAGACAAAGGTGATACATCGGTCAAATTATTGTGAACAAGACCTAATACTGACAAGTTTACCAAATCAGATAAAGGTGATACATCGGTCAAATTATTATAGCCAAAATGTAATATCGTCAAATTTATCAAATTAGATAAAGGCGAGATGTCTGTCAACTGATTATTTATAGAACCTAATTTTGACAAATTTATTAAATTAGATAGTGGAGATATATCTATTAATAAATTATTACCGATGTATAATTCTTCTAACCAAACTAATTCTGATATTTCTTTTGGAAGCTTCTTTAATTTTAAACTATTTAAGTAAAGACTTTTTGCTTTCGTCCTTTTTACTTCGCGTATCCGTTCTAAGGCTATTTCGTAAGACACAATAAAAATTTTAAAAAATAATTAGAAATAGAAACTTCGCAAATATAAGAAAAATAGACGATTCGTAGCGCGATACTTCCAGCTCGTTCCTCGCGTATGTTATGTATGGCAAAACTAACGCAGCGCGAAATAAAAGTATCGCGCTACGTATCGGATTTGTAGAGCAAATTCATGAATTTGCTCTACAAAATCAAACAGATGAATCAACTAATCACCTAAATATCATTCTCATTCAAAATAATAATTATTCATAAAAAACAACATTTAGTTTAAAAATAGCTTAAATTTGTAGAAAATCTGCAAATAAAGCTCGTTTTTATGTTAATAAAATTTATTTTTGAAAATTATAAATCCTTTCAAGACAAGGCGGTATTGAGTGCGGTAGCGGCTTCGTTGAAGGGTTTGGAGGAAGAAAATATCATTTATTCAGGTCGAATGAATGTATTGAAATCGCTCTCCGTTTATGGTGCAAATGCAAGTGGAAAATCCAATTTATTGGATGCCTTATTGTTTATGCGTTACTTGGTGATTCACTCGTCAAAAGATATGCAACGGGGTGAAAAAATCAAGGTACAGCCCTTCCGTTTGAGTACCGCTACGGAGCAAGCACCCACGATGTTTGAAATGGAATTACAGATAAATGAAGTGCGTTATCGCTACGGATTTTCAGCTACGACGGATGCAATAACAGGCGAGTGGCTCTTTGTGACGACCCGCCAAAAAGAGTACCCGATGTTTGTACGCAAAGACGGGCAATTCAAACTGTGGAGTCGCTTCAAAGAAGGTAGAGGCTTGGAAGATAAGACCCGCGATAATGCGCTTTTTCTCTCCGTCGTCGCGCAATTCAATGGCGAGCAAGCTGGAAAAATTGTAGAATGGTTTGATAATATCTGCCCGATTCAAGGCTTAGAGACAAAGGGAGCAGAAGCGGCTACGCTCCGACTTTTGGAAAATGAAAACACCCGAAACCAAATCAAAAATCTTATTCGTAATGCCGATTTTGGGATTGACGATATTTATTTGAATGATACGCAAAATATGGATGCCGGATTAACGGATGTATTGACCGTTCACAAAAAATATGATGCCGAAAAACGCTTAATCGGTGAGGAAACGTTCTATCTGAATGACGAAGAATCTAAAGGAACTCAAAAGTTTTTTCATTTACTCGGAACCATATTGTCTTCTATCGAAAAAGGACAAATTGTCGTGATAGACGAATTGAGTGCAAGATTGCATCCCTTACTGACAAAGTACATTATCAGCCTTTATAATTCAAGCGAAAATCAAGGCGCACAACTCATTTTTTCAACGCATGATACCAATATCCTTGACCATAATTTACTAAGAAGAGACCAAATATATTTCGTAGAAAAAGATAAATACGGCAGTTCCAATTTGTACTCACTCGTCGAATTTAAACACAGAAAAGAATCGCCGATAGATAAGAATTATATCAAAGGAAAATTTGGTGCCATTCCATTTATCAGAGAACGAAACGGACTTGTAAATACTTAAAACTTATGTTTCGCACCCAATTTTTGATTTTTGATATTTAAACCTTTTTTGGCGTAAAAACACAAGAAACTCAATTTTACCATGTCACTATTTTTATAAAAAAATAAAAATAGTCAATTGCCAAATTTTTCATTCAAAATA
>CALIZI010000459.1 GCA_938028705.1 uncultured Saprospiraceae bacterium
ATAGTTGGCATTTTGCTCTTGAATTTGGGCTAAAACTCGTCAGACATTTAAACATTGCTGGAAAAATATGACATCATCGGTGAATTTTGAAAATGTCAGACGAGTTTTAGCCCAAATTCGGAAAAAATATCCCATGTTAAATATAAACATATTTTTATTTTTAAAACATGACATTATCAAGTTAAGTATAATGAAAATATATAATTTTATACTTTTTGAATAAAGAACTATAACGTAAATCTTCTAAATTCTTGAAAAATAACGTTATGTAAGTCAGCGAGATTCTAATCGGGTGCAGGACAAATCTTTAATTTGTAATCTTTTTGTGGTATTTTGTACAGGCGATTTTAATCGCCATGTGTGATATTTTTATTTATAAAAAGCTAAAAATGAATATTTTGTAAATTGTTTTTACATGGCGATTAAAATCGCCTGTACGAGGTTTTACAAAACATTTTTGAGTAAAATTAAAGATTTGTCCTGCACCCTTCTAATCCAAGTTGAATGACGATTTACAAAATCGTTTTACATTTTCTCAAACTGTAACAACAATTTTACCTACCGCTCTACCTTTTTCAAGTTCCGTATGAGCGTTACCCATTTCAGCAAAAGGAAAAGTCTTTGATACATGCGATTTTATCGTTCCGCTTCCCAACATCTCGCTCAAGGTGTTCATATCTTTTCCGTTGGAGGCAACCATCATAAACGCAGCATCAATACCTCGCGCTTCGGCTTGCTCGGCTAGGCCTTTAGGAAATTCGGGTGTAGGAAGCGAAATGATTTTGCCGCCGTCTTTGACGACTTTTAGCGACTTTACCAACGTTTCACCTGATATAGCATCCAATACAAAATCCATATCCGAGGCAACTTCTTCAAAGGTTTGGGTACGATAATCAATATGTTCATCAGCACCAAGTGACATCACAAAATCACGATTTTTGGCAGAGCATGTAGTCGTGACGTGTGCGCCAAGATGCTTGGCGATTTGAATGGCATAATGTCCTACACCGCCCGAACCTGCATGAATCAGCACGCGATCACCTTTTTTCACGCGACTTTCCAATGCCTGCAAAGCGGTCAACGCAGCGAGGGTAGATGCCGCCGCTTCTTCATACGAGATATTTTCAGGCATTTTTGCCAAATGACTTGCCGGAGCTGACAAATACTCCGCATAAGCATTGCCCACACCAAGAAAATTGACCATTCCGAACACCTTGTCGCCGACCTTAAAATCGCTCACGCCACTGCCTACTGTAGCGACTTTACCTGCAATATCCCAACCCAAAATCACCGGGCAACTGGTATCGCAAATCATAGTCAACACCTCTTCAACGGCTCTTACTTTAAAGTCCACCGGATTGATACTGATGGCTTTTACTTCGACCAATACTTCATTTTCTTTTGGTTTGGGTTGCTCAACATCTTTTAAAATCAGGTTTTCGACACCTCCTGCTTTCTCTAAAACAATTGCTTTCATAATTTAATGTGTTTCTTGTTCGTCGTACTACCTTCTTTGTGAAAGTAAGTCAACGGACATATTTTATTTAAATATTTGACGCAAATATACTTTTTTAGTATCTTTACAACAAGTACCTACTAAAAAGTAATATAGTACCCAAAAATATACTAATGCTGATTATCAAGTAATTAGGATGAAATAAAAATGATTATGCCGGAAAAAAAATTTAATGAGCCTGTTTGTTCGCTGGATTATGCGCTAAGAAAAATCGGAGGGAAATACAAAGGACGCACTCTGTGGTACATTTACAATGAAAATAATGTATTGAGATATGGAGAGTTGAAAAGGAGGCTGCAAAACATCACTTCAAAGATGCTGACCCAAACGCTGCGGGAATTGGAACAAGACAAACTCATACATCGTGAGGTATATCGCGAAGTACCTCCAAGAGTAGAATATTCGTTGACCGGTACAGGAATAGAGTTGATTCCTTTTATCGAATATTTGAGAAAGTGGGGAGAAAAACAAATGGAAAAAGAGAAAATAGGATGAAATATAACATATTGATACTATCATACTTGTTTGACTTTGATAGTCAAATATTGGTAGTGCTATAAATGTAATGCTCAAACTTGCCTTGCATTTTCAAAATACAAGGCAAGTCGCCATGAGTTAGCATTACATCTAAAGGACTACCCAAATATTTAGATTAATTTTAATAAAATATTATAAATCAAATATTTTTTTTTAAAAAAAATATATAAATATTTAAAATTACAAATAAAAAATATTTATAATTAATAAAATTATGATAATCAAAATATTTAAGGTTAAACAAGTCTATTTATGCAAATTCAAATCAATATAAAAAACACTGCTTACCAAGCCAATCTTAATCAGCCGATAGATATTTCCATTCCTTTGCGGGAGGGTTTGGAGAATCCGAATTGTTTTTATGCGTCTCCGGTAGAGATGTCACCTGTGGTGGCAGGAGATTTTATTGGTTCCACGCGACAAGGTGGTTTGCTCAATTTTATGAATGTCCAATTTAATCCGCATGGCAATGGTACACATACGGAGTGTGTCGGGCATATTGCGAAGGAAGTTTATACGATAAATCAATCCTTGCGTGAATTTTTCTTTTTGGCAAAACTCATCACTTTATATCCTCAAAAACAAACGACCGGAGATAGGGTCATTACAGAACAACAACTAAGAGAATCGGTGCAGGCAGGAGAGACAGATGCGGTCATTATTCGCACACAGCCTAATGACGACACCAAACTCCAACGTCAATATTCGGGTACAAATCCGCCTTATATGCAACATGAAGGTGTAGCGTATCTTGTTGCCTGTGGCATCAAACATTTACTGCTCGATTTGCCTTCGGTTGACAGGGAAGAGGATGAAGGGAAGTTATTGGCACATAAGGCATTTTGGCAATATCCTGACGCACCACGTACCGATTGTACGATTACGGAAATGATTTATGTGCCGGACTCGGTAAAGGACGGTTTGTATTTGCTCAATATTCAAATAGCGAGTTTTGAATTGGATGCAAGTCCGAGCAAACCTGTGTTGTATCGAATATCGAATATCGAATAATGAACAAGGAATAAGGAATGTCGAAGTGTCAGACTTCATTATTCCTTATTCCTTGTTCGATATTCAAAAATTACTGAACAACGAGTATTTGGTAAACGAACAGACCTGTATTGTTGGATGTATCAAAAGCCTTAAAGTCCAATTGGATAGTATCACCTTCGGTATAAGTATCTGCATCCACCGTATAAGTATATTCTACGGCACCGGCTATACCTTCAAGGTCTTCTGTATAGAGTAATTTATCGGAAACAACTTGAAATTCATCAAGCCCTTCGGCATCACTTATACTCATTTTAAATTGTATGGTACTACCTAATTCGTGGTCGTATCTATTTTCGTTTACAACAATGCCATTTACTGTAAAGTCACTAAACCGCGGACTAATCAAATCTTTCTGACAACCCATAGTAGTAGCAACTGAAGCCAGGGTGAATACAAGTAACAATACTTTAATAATATTTTTCATTATATTTTTATTGAAAAGCGGTCAACATTATTTAGGCATTGACAATCCTTCATTATTCGATATTCAAAATTTACTGAACAACAAATATTCGGTAAGGCAAAAGACCTGTATTGCCGGATACATCAAAAGCCTTAAACTCCAATTGGATACTATCACCTTCGGCGTAAGTATCTGCATTTACAGTAAAAGTATATTCTACGGCATCGGCTGTACCTTCAAGGTCTTCTGTATGTAATAACTCATTGGAGGTAACTTGAAATTCATCAAGTCCTTTGGCATCACTTATATTCATCTTAAATTGTATAGCACTACCTAATTCATGGTCGTATCTGCCTGCGTTTGCGGCAGCTCCGTTTACTGTAAAGTTACTAATGACCGGGTCAGTAGAATCTGCGGCATTTCGACACCCCATAGTAGCAAATGAAGTCAAGGTAAATACGAATAAAAATGTTTTAATTATATTTTTCATTTTTCTTAATTTATAGTTTTTATAATGTCGTTTTGTATCAAAAAATACGCCAGAAGATAGGAAAATTTCAAATTCCAAAAAATAAATTCCCAAATTTCAAACGCTGTTATTTTTTCAAGTTTGTTCTTCCTCCGGTGGTTTGATGAAGGAGGCATATACTGTCATCCAAGCATAATACGCGAGTGTAAGCAATGCGAGGGCGGTCAGCCAAATATTTTTTTCGGGATACAAAAATAGTACAAAAACATTGACCAGCAAAAACAGCGCAGTATTAGCGATATTGAGTTTGCGAAACTGTCGGGTACGGCTCGGATAGACGTATTTGAGCGGTACAAAGTGCATGATGCAAAAGAAAATAACGAGCGCGAGGTTTGCCCATTCGCCCAAATCCACCACGAAAAATACGTAATAGACAAACATATTCCACATCACCGGAAAACCGACAAAGTAGAGGTCGTCGGACACCATGCCCATCTTACCATAATACATTGCCGAAGTGAGCAAAATCGCAAATACTGCGGGTAGTACAAACTGCTCCGGCAATATATCTGCCTGATAAATAAAAAATGCCGGAATGACCGCATAAGTCAGGAAGTCAATGACAAAATCAATGGCTCTGCCGTCCCATCCGGGCAGCACTTCTTTGGTCTTGGCGGCTCGTGCCAATGCCCCGTCCACACCGTCGATAAACAGTGCCAAGACCAACCAAAGCATGGCTTCGCGTTGCCAGTGCGGGGTCATTTCGCTAATGGCACGTATCGCCATAAATGCCGCTACCACACCCGCCGATGTGAAGAGGTGAACGCCCAATGCAAGGGCTTTTTTGGTGGGGGTGTATGTTGTTATTGTCATGGTGTTAATTGTTTAATTTTTCGTGAATCCAATCCTTTACATCCTGCAAAGGTGATGCCTTTTTTTGAATGAGGGTGTTGAGAAATTGTTTGACGTTTTGGTTCAAGTGTACGTTTTCATCTTTGGTGGCATTCATAAATTGTCCATTTCCTTGATGGATTTAAAATTCTCGATTCGCAATGTTTTGATATGATGTTCGTTCATAAAAGTTAGTTTTATTCATTTAATTTTTCCACTATCCATGTTTTGACATCCTGTAAGGGCGATGCCTTTTTTTGAATGAGGGTGTTGAGAAATTGTTTGACGTTTTGGTTGTTGTGGACGTTTCTGTTTTTGGTAATGGCTCTAAATTGTTGTTCACTTTTGAATCCGTATTTTTCGGGATTGACTTCGAGTGCTTCCGCAATATTGAACATGCAGCGTTCAAAGGCGGGCGTGACCACGAGCAAGTAGCGTTTCTGCTGTGGCAGGTATTTGAAGATGAAGTAATTATTTAGGCTTTCAGTTTCAAATGCCTTAAAGTAATCAGGAATTCTGTTATCGTCATCTACCATGCCTACCGCTACCCGACCCACAGACATACGTTTCATTTCATCGGCAACTTCACCTATACCCAATTTGTGATGTGGACGTTCAAATCCCATTAGGCTTATCAGCAAGGTGTCTGCGTAACACTCCGGATTGATATTTCTTCCATCAATCATTGACATACCATCTTAAATTGTAAAAAATATTTAATCCATAATCTAACACTTCCGACAAATTATCCTCAGTTAATTTATATATTTTCGATTCGTAATTTTCATAAAATACAATAAAAACTGATATGTCTTTTGTTTTTTCAACTAATTTATTAAAAATAAATGGACTATGTGTGCTTAGAAAATATTGATTATCATTTTCATCATCAATAATGGCTTCTGCTAATTCGCTGATATAAGGCGGATAAGCGTGACTTTCGGGTTCTTCAAAAAGAAGAACTGAATTTTTATTAGAAAGAATCGCAGCATGGTGAAATATCATTCTTTGAAGCGTATCGGCTATCAGGTTGTAGTCGGTTTTATAAGAAACACCGTCTATTTTTTTCTGCGTTTCAATAGTTTTCGCTTTGGGGTCGAGTAATATTTCGGAGCCGTACTCTGTAAAAAATCCGGCAATTTTGATTCTCAATGCTTTGTTGGTTTCTATTGTTCTGACCAAATTTGTACCATGAGGTGGACGCAAATAAGCATTGGAAGGGTGACTGTGAGACGTTCCGGTTTTGAACGTATATTTCTTTACACGCTTTGCCTCAGAGAGCGTTGAATCAATCACTTTACCTGTATTATCCAATTTTATTTCATGATTTTTTTTTAGTTGATGCTCTGTATCTTTCTCGCTGTACGTCAATTTATATTGTTCATTTTCATCATCAAAATTCAATAAAATATGCTCCGTATTATTTATGCTGATTTGTACGTTTAAATCTGTTTTATTATCATAGAATAAATTACTGAAAGTATTATAGCGCAAATTATCTGACAAATATTTATCGGTATTTGTACTAAAACCCGCACCATACATCCCAATCGCCTCCAAAATATTCGACTTCCCCACATTCGGCTTCCCCACAAAAACATTGATACGACTACATTCCAAATCCATTTCCTTGATAGATTTAAAATTCTCAATTCGCAATGTTTTGATATGATGTTCGTTCATAAAAGTTAGTTTTGTTTCATCGTAAAGATACTTTTATTCATTTAATTTTTCCACTATCCATGTTTTGACATCCTGTAAGGGTGATGCCTTTTTTTGAATGAGGATGTTGAGAAATTGTTTGACGTTTTGGTTCAAGTGTACGTTTCTGTTTTTGGTGAACTTTTTAAAATGCTTGACACTGTTGAATCCATAATCTTTAGGATTGACATTTAATTCTTCGGCTATATTGAACATGCACTTTTCTAAATCCGGCGAATTGACAACTAAGAAATGTGTTGTATCTGCCTTATTTTCAAAGATGAAATGTCTCTTACGTTCTATTACTTCAAAACCTTTGTAGTAAGCATCTTTTCTGATTTTATCATTGTCAATAATACCAATTGCCGTCTTGTTTTTGTAATCTTTAGACATTTTTCTTGCCACGTTATTAATGCCTTGTTCGTGGTGCGGACCTTTGAAGCCCATCAGATTTATCAGAAGGGTTTCTGCATGGCATTCCGCAATGATTCTTAATTCTCTAGGCATCGTCATCAAACCATCTGAGGTTAAAAAATAAATCCACACCATTATTAAAAATATCCGAAAAATCTTGGTCATTTAGTTTGTGGACTCGACTCTTGTAGTCTTTATATGTTATCACAAATATAGATAAATCCTCCATCGGAACATTCTCCATGAGTGTAGTCAAAATATATGGACTGTGTGTAGTAATGAAAAACTGATTGGTCTCGGAATCAATAATTTTGTATGCCAAATCGCTGACATAAGGCGGATAAGCATGGCTTTCGGGTTCTTCAAAAAGAAGAACCGAATTTTTGTTGGATAAAACCGCAGCATAATGAAAAATCATTCTTTGGAAAGTGCTTGCTGTCAAGCGATAAGGTAGCGTGTAAGTCATCCCGTCAATGACTTTTCGTTGTATTTTTACTTCGTCGTGGCTCATATTGATCACAAATTCGAGTTCGTGAGCCTTGATTGCCTGCCCGATTTCTTCGCGTAGTGCTTTATTAGTTTTTATGACAGAAACAAGATTTTTTCCGTAAGGAGGAATCAATGAAAAACCATTAGCCTTTTGCGTACCGTTTAGCTGGGCAAAAGTATATTTTCTAACCAATTTTAGTTTAGAAAGTGCTGATATAGCTTCGTCACGATGTGCATCTTTAGCATTTGAAATGACATTAAAATGGGCAGCATTTTCATTATCGTAAAATGAATCAATATTGCCATTTTGCCAATTCAGCATTTCATCATCTTTACCATAAAAAAAAGTCAAACAATCAGGATTTTTCAAAAATGCCCGAAGATGCCCCAAATTAGAGGAAACAGTCATCGGTTTATCCGAATTTTCAAAATGAAAAATATCTTGCAACTCCTCGTAGCGTACAATGTCTGATAAAAACGTCTTTGAATCAAGTGAATTAAAGCCCAAACCATACATCCCCAAAGCCTCCAAAATATTCGACTTCCCCACATTCGGCTTTCCCACAAAAACATTAATGCGACTACATTCCAAGTCCATTTCCTTGATGGATTTAAAATTCTCAATTCGCAATGTTTTGATATGATGTTCGTTCATAAAAATCGAATTATTCTCATTTTAATAAAAATAATTTAAGGCTAAAATGTTGATTATCAGCAAATTACCCCAATTTTCCAGTTCCCTAATTACCTAATTTCCCAACCCCTAACAAGTTACAATGTAAAAAATATTGTATAATACAGCAAATTTAACGCAAAATGAATAAAAAACAGGCAGCATTTCGACCAACATTAGCCCTACTCGGTTTTCTTGGAATGGTGGGCTTATACCTCTATTTTTTCACAGATAAAGACGTATTTTGGGGTGGCTTTATTGCTATGATGTGCTTCTACGGAGTCATCTTTTACTTGGGCAATTATGCGGCAAATCTTCGCCATTCCGAAAACGCTACCGATGTCATGCTTGCCGGGCGCAACATCCCGCTTTGGATAGCCATATTCACCATGAGTGCCACTTGGGTAGGCGGTGGTTACATCAATGGCACAGCCGAATTTACAGCCACCGACGGCTACGGACTCATGTGGGTACAAGCCCCTTGGGGCTATGCGATGAGTCTCATCATCGGCGGTTTATTTTTCGCTCGCACCATGCGCCGTTACGAGTTCAAAACCATGCTCGACCCACTCGCCCAACGCTACGGCAGACGCATGGCAGCCGTCCTCTTTCTGCCCGCCCTTTCCGGCGAAATTTTCTGGACATCTGCCATACTCACTGCCCTTGGCACCACCTTCGCCACCGTACTCGGTCTCGACTTCAATTCTGCCATTATTCTCTCCGCCATTATCGCCATCGCTTACACCGCACTTGGTGGTTTGTGGGCAGTCGCGCTCACCGATATCATACAAATGATTTTGCTTTTTGTCGGCTTGCTTCTTGTCCTTCCTTATGCCCTCCAAGTCACCGGCGGGCTAGACGCAACATGGGCAGCCTATGTCGAAAAAAAAGGCGCACTCGCCACCCTCATTCCCTCCCGCGAAGCCCTCGGCAGCTACTATTGGAACTGGTGGGATTATGCCCTCTTGCTCATGTTTGGCGGCATCCCCTGGCAGGTCTATTTTCAGCGTGTCCTCTCCTCCAAAAACGAAAAAACTGCCGTCCGCTTATCCATTTTTGCGGGTTTCGTATGTCTCTTGGCAGCCATTCCTGCCGTCCTCATTGGTGTCATCGGTGATGTAGCCGTTTGGTCGCCCGAACAGCAAGCCGCACTCACCGAAAACCCTGCACTCACGCTACCTTATGTTGTGCGTTACCTCACGCCGGGCTTCATTGCCACTATCGGACTCGGCGCAATCGCGGCAGCCGTCATGTCCTCCGTCGATTCGTCCATTTTATCGGCATCCTCCATGCTCAGTTGGAACGTCTATCGCCCCCTCATCAAGCCCAATATCAGCTCCGAAAACCTCGCAAAAATCATCAAGCGTAGCATCTGGATTATCGGCATCGCAGCCACTTTACTTGCCCTCCAAGTCAAGAGTATTTACGCCCTGTGGTTCCTATGCAGCGACTTCGTCTATTGCCTCCTTTTCCCCCAACTCGTCACTGCCCTCTTCGACAAAAAAGCCAATGTTTACGGCTCCGTCGCAGGCTTCGCTGTGGCTTTTATTTTACGCTTCGGTGGTGGCGATGCTACACTCGGCATCCCTATCACATTACCTTATCCGATGATAGAAAATGATGTTGTTTTATTTCCATTTCGCACCCTTGCTATGGTCAGTGGCTTAATTACTATCATCATCGTTTCGCGCCTGACTCAACGCATTGCGCCACCCAAGATATTGACCAAACAAGAAGATAACTAACTATCATTTTTTTTACTAATTTTGCATTTCATAAAACTTAAAGCGAAAAGGAAACAAAACTCCAAGAGAAAACGTCTTGCTGAATTTATTTCAGCATCTCCCAAGCCACAAGCACGATGTTAAATGAGAGCTAAAAATTTGTATCTTATTATAAATCAATAAATTAGAGCATTTTTCATCAACCGTTTTCCATTGCCTGGGAGCTCCGATAGCTATCGGAGAAATAAATTCAGCAAGACGGTTGCTTTTTGGTTTTTTATTTCGTGTAGATTCGCAACCGATTTGTGACACACTCAAATAAATTCAGCAAGACGTTCTGGTTTAAGGAGTATGAATAACATGATAGAATCGATTTTTTAAAACATTTTTTATCGTTATAACGAGGTCTTTTTTTATATTTAAAAACGCCCGCAAAAAAAACGCAAATGATAAATCTCAAGCACCATCGCCCCCGAAAAATGTACGGGCATCAGTGCCTTATTTTACATTCAAATTAAGATTTGAGTGCATACTTTTAAATTGAACTTACTTTATTTCGGCTTCCACGTCTCGGGCTAAATATAAGCAACATCGAATGACATGTTTGGCGTACTTATTACCAACTGTCAAACATAGCACCCGTCCACCGTCTGCCGTTCATCGTTAACCGTCAAGCGTGAATATATACGAACAATACTTACAAGAATTTAACAGCAAAATCGAACTCACCGATTTCTTGCTCTCTTTTCTTGTCGCTACTTTATTTTCTATCGTTTTGTACCTCTTTTACATACGATTTGCGAATCCCTTATCCAACAGAAAAAGGTTTGCACAAATCTTCCTGCCATTGGCTTTGACCACCATGCTGATTATCACCGTTGTCAAATCTTCATTGGCATTATCACTCGGTTTGGTCGGTGCATTATCCATTGTTCGTTTTCGGACTGCCATCAAAGATCCCGAAGAATTGACCTACTTATTTCTATGTATCGCTTTGGGCTTAATGACAGGTGCCAACCAACTCGTCATTGCCATTATTGGCTTCCCCACCATACTACTCATGATTGGCATTTACAAATACACCACAGGCAGAGTTCGTGTCAAATACGATGATAAGATGTTGCTCTCCATTCAAAGCGAAGCCACTGAATTACAGCCACTTATTGATGCCATCAGTCAAGAACTCCCACACGTAGAACTCAAACGTTACACCCAAGATACTTCCGGCATTGACCTCACACTTGCTTGCAAAATCGACTCCGTTGCACAACTCGATACCATCAAAAAAGAACTCGACCAAATTGCCCCCAATACACGTATTTCCGTCATCAAACAACCGGACATTATTGCTTGACAAGTAGCGGCTGTCTTTAGCTGCCGCCGACCGTGAGGGAGCAAAACGATATTAGAACAAACACAAAATTTATGGGGCTAATGCCCCATGCGGCAGCTAAAGACAGCCGCTACTTCAAAGACTATGCTCATAAAGGGAAACATAAACAAAGTAGAAAATCGCAGCAATCGTCCTGTTTGGATGCTATTGGTCGGAATTTTTGTGTTGATCTTGGGCATAGTCGGCTATCCTTTACTTCCGAAAAATAAGACTGCAAAAAACCTTCCACCTATACGCATCGTGTGCGATATGGAACAAGCCAAAGGCGAATATTTTAATGTCGAAGGCACACAAATTCGGGGGGCGAATTTACAATCTGACGAGCATAGTTTGAGTGGTCGATTTTCGATGAAATTGGATGGTAAAAATCAGTTTGGCGCAAGTGTGGAAATTAGCGAACCACCTGTTGCGACGACTTATATTGCGGAGATATGGAAGTATTCGCCCAAGCCTTCTGCACTCAATCTTGTAGCCACCGGAAAAGAAGGAGACGACTTTTATTTATTGTCAAATCAGGTGGTCGAAAAGCGAGATAATGGCTGGCAAAAAATCCAGTTAATGTTTCGCACACCGGAAGGGAAGGAATTGTCTCATTTGAGCATTTACGCTTGGTTGCAAGACAAAAATCAAACGGTATATTTGGATGATTTATATATTGAAACTTTAAAAAACACACGTGTCAATGACAGTCTTCCTGTTGACCAAATTTCGTTGATTATCGAAGCACCCGAATATCGAAAAATTAAAGAAAAAAGACGTAAAGCGATGCAAGTCGGTATCCTCGTTTCGGAAGATGACGATTGGGTAAAAGGCAAATTGACGGACGATAATTCCGACAATGAAATGGACATTAAAATGCGATTGAAAGGTGATTGGCTCGACCATTTGCGAGGCAATAAGTGGTCATTTCGTATCAAAACAGAAAAAGAAAAAAGTTTTCATCGGCTCAAAACCTTCTCCATTCAGCACCCTGCGACTCGCTCGTATCTGTACGAATGGGCGTATCATCGTTTTTTGCAATATGAAGATGTCCTGACTCCGCGATATGATTTTTTAAAGGTCAATATCAATGGTCAGCCTGCGGGTATTTATGCCATAGAGGAGCATTTTGAAAAGCAATTGCCGGAGTATAATAAACGACGCGAAGGACCGATTTTGAAGTTTTCGGAAGAAGCATATTGGCAGTTGATTTTACAGCGCAATCGTTTGAATGCAGAGATTATTCAAGACCATAATGCCAATGCCTTGAACAGCGGTGTGATTCGTGCTTTTGGTGAAAAAAAATTATTGGCAGATAGTACATTTTTGGATATTTATGCAGAAGCTATCGAAAAATTATACGCTTATAAAAACGGTACAGCACCGATAGAAGACATTTTTGACATCGAAAAAACAGCGCGATATTTTGCCATTATGGATTTGTTTAATGCACATCATGGCTTGACTTGGCACAATAGCCGTTTTTATTATAATCCCGTTATTCGTAAATTAGAACCTGTTGGTTTTGACGGTTTCGGGGAACAATCCGGCGATTATGTACGCCCTTTTTTAGCCTATCATTATAATGTGACTGAACGCTCGGAAGTAGAACCTTATAAGCAATTTTTTGCACACTCCGCCTTTATGGATGCTTATACAAAAGCACTGTTGCGCTATACCGACGAGCATTTTGTGACCACTTTTTTATTAAAAATAAAAAAAGACCTCGATACACGTAGTGAATTATTATTATCAGAATTTGTAGATGCAAAAACGAATGTCGATTATATCGTAGAACGAGCGCGAAAAATTCGTTTGCACCTGCTCCCGCTTGCCGAAGAATCATTGAGAGCGCATTGGAATAAAAAAGACGCACAACTCTACGTGCGTAATGCACATCCGGTGGCATTGCGCGTGGTGGGTTATGGTTTTGGTAAGGAAAATGATGTAATGATTGACCCAATATATTTACCGATGCAATCGCGCAACGATATACCTGATTTTCAATTCATTAGCACCCAAAAACGACCTAAAAATGTGTACTATACCATAGCCGGAATTGACTCGCTTTATAGCACGCCTGTACTCACTACGCCTATTCCATTTTTTAATAAAAATAAAAAAATAGCAACAGCGAAATTACCTGATTTTATTATACAAGAAGAAAAAATATTACGCATACCAAACGGTGAATTTACGATAAATGACTTAGTAGAAATTCCTGCCGACAGGATATTATGGATAGATGCAGGTGCTAAAATACGGCTTGAAAAAGGCGGCGGCATCCTCTCATACAGCGCGGTACAACTACGTGGTACGGCAGATGAACCGATAGTCATTGAAGCTAAAAGTTCCGAAAATTATGGATTTGTGGTCTTGCAACCTGATGCGCCTTGTTCGGTGAGTTATACACATTTTGAAGGTTTGAATGCCCTGCAATCGGGCAGTTGGAATATGACGGGTGCGGTGACGTTTTATGAAGCGGATGTGATGATGAACGGCGTGGTGGTCAGCAACAATCATTGTGAGGATGCGGTCAACCTGATTCGGTCAAAAATTGATATAAAAAGTCTGAAAATAAATAATGCACTCCGCGATGCGCTCGATGGTGATTTTTGTACAGGGAAAATTGAATTTATCGACATCCTCAAACCCGGAAATGACGGTTTGGATTTTTCGGGCAGCGAATTGACTGTGGTAAATTGTGTGGTAAAAAACGCAGGTGATAAAGGTATTAGCATAGGCGAAGAATCGACTATTAGTATTCAAAATGCTAATATTGACGGTGCAGTTAATGCGCTGGCTTCTAAGGATTTATCGAATGCTTATGTAAAGAAAATAGATATTAAAAACTGTACTCGTGCTTTTGCCGCTTATCAAAAAAAGCCGGAATATGGCGGTGCAAAAATTAAAGTGGCGAGCTATACGGCAGAGGGTGTGAAGTATTTGCACACCATAGAAAAAGGCTCAACATTGGATTTGAAAGGGCAGATGATTGAAGGGAATTAGTGGTGACAAACTTGTTCATTATTTGGGCTAAAAACCATCCGCTTCAACACCTTTTCAAAAGTCGGTTTCCTCATCGTAACGTATCAGGTAGGTATTGATGCTTACACCATCTATGGTTTCTTTAGCTTCCTCTACGTCTTCTATATCCAAATGATTTTCAATAAAAACGATATATACACCCTCGTCAATATTTCTGCGGGAGCAATAATAGGTGAGTTGGGTTTTGCCTTCTTTGAACCTTTTAAGGCTGTAAAATTTCTTGGTCTCAATGAGGTATTCGATGCCTTTTACATTGATAATCAGGTCGCAATTACCCATTGAAACAAAGGCTTCGCGCTAACTCTTCCCTTCAATATCTTGCAGAAAAATACTGATAAAGGTCTCAAAGCTATACATCGTTGCCGCCTCGCGTATCGACTTAAATTTGCCGTTTTCGTCCTTCTCGCGGTAGGCACGGAAACTGCGCTCGCGGATGTGATTTTTGTATTTGTCTATCAATTTATCGAAGTCAATACGCCCCGACTCGGTGAGGTAATGATAGCCTATCATCGTAATCGAAATACGACTACTCTCACCATTGGTATAAGAATAAAACGTATAAAATAATTTCTTTTGGTAGAGTGGCACCCAAAATTCAATAAGATAGTTTTTATCCCAAGTAATTAATCCATTAGTGTGCAATTCTTTAATCGCGGGGCGGTCAATACGAAAAGGAATTTTATCTTCAGTAAATAATAATCGCTCTACAAAAGCACGATGTTTGGTGGCTTTATTGACAACATTCGCTACATTTTTATCAATACTTTTGACAAGTTTATCTCCTTCCCCAAAGTAGTTGACACTCTATCGCGCTTTTTAGGTATTTGTGCATGGGAGTCTATGCTATATCAACAATAAGTTCATTGACATATCAGCGATTATTATTTTGGTTGTTGTGGCTTGTGCTCATGCCGGTATGGGTGTGGCTTTTTGAGCTGTTACTTTATCGATTTTGTTTTTGCTATTGTTGGGGTGCGATTCGTTTTTGTACCCACTAATATTCTTGATGATCAATATTTTACGAATTTTAAATTAACTTGACGATATTGTATTTTAAAAAATAATAATATACTTGTGTTTAGGGTGGAATATTTTTTCCGAATTTGGGCTAAAACTCGTCAGACATTTTCAAAATCTACCGATGAACTCA
>CALIZI010000460.1 GCA_938028705.1 uncultured Saprospiraceae bacterium
ATAAACGCAGAGTTCACAAAGTGTTTCTAAGTATTTAATCATGAATTTCTTACGCTCACTTAGTTTTCTTACTTCGTATTTTCGACCCTTGTGTTCTTCGTGTCCTTTGTGGTTACAGCATTACATGAGTAACACTACCAAAGAATTATATCAGTAAAACAATAAACCTATTACGTAACTTTTACCGAGTTATGGATTAATCATTAACCATTAACCATTAACCGTTAATCATTACTAAAGTATTTGAAAAGTCATAAAAAACTCGCCGTTTTGTACGTCAATACTATTACCGCTATTATCGTAAAGCGTACAATTAAATTTGCCTTCTACTTTATTTTGACTATCGCCTTCCGGCGTGATGTGTTCTCTCGTTGAGGTGACACTAAAAGCACTGCCCGACTGACTACCATCACGACTTGTCCACGTTTTGTCATTCGCATCCCGCCATACGATTTCGATGCCCGGTACCTCTACATTGTCGGGGTCATTGTCCATATAAGTATATGTGCCTGTCTGAAAAATGGCGTTGAAATTATTCAAACTGTCCAATGCCCATTCTCTTTCCGTAAACACATTTTGTCCAAAAAATATCGCAGGTCTTTCCGCACTTTTCATATCCAAACCACCAAGAAATGTGGCAGTCAAAGTATCTTGCCATAGTTGGCTACCCGGTCCTTTGGTGTAGCTGACAATCGCGCCTGTCGAGTCCATATACGCAGAGTTTTGAGCCACATAGCTGATATTATAAGCATTTTGTGAGTAGGTAATATCTTTAGCTACACCATCAATAGTAGCTCTGAAATATTCGTCCTCATCACCTGTCATGGTTTCATCATCTTTGCAGGCAGCAAGCACGAAAGATACTGCACACAGCAAAAGCAGTAATTTAAATAGTTTTTGCATAATTTAGTTGATTGGTAAAATGTTAATTTTAAATATTTTTATATTTTTAAAATGTTTATTCGACTTCAATATTTCCTTATGTTTTTTGAAGTTGAAATTGAATTTGAGAATATATAATTCATCCCTCAAAAAACGCTCCGAGTTAATAAAAATTGCTGATAAAATTGACAAGTTTATCTAAATCATAAAAGTTTTGACACTTTTGGAATCTGATTTTAAAAATGAAAACAAAATTTAAAGACTCCGTTTGCTAAACTTCAAAAAGTTTGGTCTCCGATAGCTATCGGAGAAGTAAAGTGCTGATTTTTAGATTACTATAAATTTAAGTACCTTGCCTACGTTTAGCAAACTTGAAAAGTTTACCAAACGGCTTGCTTATATTTTGTGTAAAATTAATATCGTATGAAGTGTCAACCAATCAGATAAACTTGTCATAAAATTTAAATTCCAAAAACAAATCAAATATATTATTACATGGTATTTCATTTTAGACTTTGGACAAAGGAAATTAGGTAATCCCGATAACTATCGGGACTTTTTTAGATTTTTACAAAAAATAATTCATTACATATCTTGTTTTATCAATAAAATTCATTCAATTGATTATCAATGAGTTACGGTTGTAAACCGAGTTTCCCAATTTCCTAATTCCCATTTTGTCCAAAGTCCAATTTCATTGGAGTTTGAAATTTAGAGCTTGGAATTTGGAAATTTTTATCTTATCTTGAAACTGTTTTTCATTATTCATTCAAAATTCAAAAACTACCATGAAAATCCTCTATCCTTTATTATGTATTATTTTATTGCTTGCAGATTGTGATATAAAAACAGGGGATAATGGGAATCCACCACCTCCGTCTCCACCACCTATCTATCCCGCTGATTATAAGACTTATATTCTGCCCGACAAACCAAGTTCAAATCCTGATATGCCCAAATTTGAAGAAAAAGCGGCACTGGGAAAAGTCTTGTTTTTTACTAAAATAAACGGCTCGGCTTGCGCCGACTGTCACAGCCCTAATCATGGTTTTACGGCAGGGCAGCAGCAATCGTGTGGACGCGGCTGCGAAGGCATGCCACCCAATCGCAGACCTGTAGGAACGGACAAAGACACACCGCCTGTCAAGTCACCTTCTTCGATAGGTGTCGTAGGGTCGAAGTCGCTTTTGTGGACAGGATTGGCAGGCTCGGAGAAAGGACCAATGAAAGGCTTGGTACATCCGGCTATCGGACAGGCATTACTGGCAACAAGTGTGAAAGCTCATAATATGATACTTGAAACGGAGCGTATCAAAACGCAGCATCCCGAAATTTTTGAAAAGTTTAAAAATATTTATCCCGATGTGGTAGAGGCTAAATTATGCGAGCCGATAGATGTCGCAGAATGCCTTGCGGCTTTCCAAATGCGTTTAGTTCCGAATGATTCGCGATTTCAACAATGGTTGAAAGGGGAGGAGAAACTACCGGAAGATGCCTTACGAGGTTTGAAGGCTTTTAGTACCAAATGTGCGAGTTGTCACAAGCCGCCGTATTTGGGAAGTGATGAGTTTTATAACGTAGGTTTTCCGCACTTGGTCAATGATATTCACGACGGAACGGATAAGGTAAATGAAGGACGACATGTAGTCACGAAAAATACTGAGGACATGGGCAAATTCCGCACAATGCGCCTCGCAACCAATGTAGCTTCACACATCCGTTGGGGACATGGTGCTACGTTTGATAGCTTGGACGACTGCATCAAAGGACATCAAAATATTAAGGAAATTTCAGAAGCTGAAATAGGAAATATTATTGAATTTTTAAACATGACTACGGATAGAAATTTGTTGAATGTGAAACCGGAGGGGAGTTTATAGAGTTGATTAGTTTATAGAGTTTATAAAGTTGATTAGTTTATAGAGTTTATAGAGTTTATAAAGTTGATTAGTTTATAGAGTTTACAGAGTTCATAAAGTTTATAAAGTGATTAGTGAGAAAATTTTGCCGTAGGCAAAATTGGTAAATTCTATTACTCTATCAACTCAATAAACTCTATCAACTCAATAAACTTTATCAACTCAATAAACTCCATCAACTCAATAAACTCAACAAACCAACACAAAATGAAAGTAAAGGTATGTGGCATGAGAGACCCCAAAAATATCAAGGCAATGGCAGCATTGCCCATTGATTTTATGGGATTTATTTTTTATGAAAAGTCACCCCGCAATGTAGATACTTTAATGCCCGAAAATATGCCGCAACATATTGATAGGGTAGGGGTGTTCGTTAATTCAGATATAGATTTTATTATTAAAAAAATAAATTTTTATCATTTAAATTTCATTCAATTGCATGGTGATGAATCGCCTGAATATTGTGATGACATTCAAAGCCAAACCGACATCCAAATTATTAAAGCCTTTAGAATAGACGATACTTTTGATTTTAAAATATTAAAACGTTATGAAACTTCCTGTACTTATTTTTTGTTTGATACAAAGGCAAAACAATACGGCGGTACAGGCAAAAAATTTGATTGGAATATATTAGAAAAATATACAGGCGATACACCTTTCCTGTTAAGTGGCGGCATTGATACAGAGGATGCAAGAACTATACGAAATTTAAATTTTAATAATATGGCAGGCGTGGATGTAAACAGTAAATTTGAACTCCAACCCGCCTTAAAGGATGTCCAAAAAATTGAGAATTTTTTGGAAGTGTTGATGTGTTGAAGTGTTGTAGTGTTGTGGTGTTGTAGTGTTGTAGTGTTGTGGTGTTGTAGTGTTGTAGTGTTGTAGTGTTGTAGTGTTGTAGTGTTGTAGTGTTGTGGTTTCGATTACCACCATGAAACTACAATACTACAACACCACGAAACTACAACACCACGAAACTACAACACTACGAAACCACAACACTACAACACCACAACACCACAACACCACAACACCACGAAACCACAACACCACAACACCACGAAACCACAACACCACAACACCACGAAACCACAACACCACGAAACCACAACACCACAACACCACGAAACCACAACACCACGAAACTACAACACTACAATACAAAAATTATGATAGATAGAAGAGGTTACTACGGTGAATTTGGCGGGGCATTTATCCCCGAAATGCTTCATCCTAATGTTGAAGAATTGCAACGTAATTATCTGAAAATCAGTGAGTCAGAAGAATTTAAAAAAGAATTTAATCAACTGCTCAAAGATTATGTTGGGCGACCTTCGCCTTTGTATTTTGCAAAGCGATTATCGGAACATTACGGTACAAATATTTACCTCAAACGCGAGGATTTGAACCATACTGGCGCACACAAAATCAATAATACGATAGGGCAGATTTTGATTGCACAACGCTTAGGTAAAAAGCGTATCATTGCCGAAACAGGCGCAGGGCAACATGGTGTAGCTACGGCTACGGTATGCGCTTTGATGGGGATTGAGTGCATCGTATATATGGGTTCGGTGGACATCGAAAGGCAAGCGCCCAACGTCTCGCGGATGCGGATGTTGGGTACGGAAGTGCGCCCGGCAACAAGCGGTAGTCAGACGCTGAAAGATGCCACCAATGAGGCAATTCGCGATTGGATTAACAACCCTGAAGATACTCACTATATCATTGGTTCGGTGGTTGGTCCGCATCCGTACCCCGATATGGTGGCGCGATTTCAGTCGGTGATTAGTGAAGAAATGCTGTGGCAATTGAAGGAGCAAACCGGCAAGGAAGACCCCGACATTATCGTGGCTTGCGTAGGCGGCGGTAGCAATGCGGCGGGTGCATATTACCATTATCTCAACAAAAAAGATGTGCGTTTGGTGGCAGTAGAAGCAGCAGGTTTGGGTGTACATAGTGGCGAATCGGCAGCTACGAGTGTATTGGGTACAAAGGGTGTCATTCATGGTAGCCGCACCTTGTTGATGCAGACGGATGACGGACAAATTATTGAGCCATATTCTATTTCGGCAGGCTTGGATTATCCGGGCATCGGACCGATGCACGCGCACCTAATTAGTACGGAACGTGCCGAAGCAGTCAGCGTCACTGATGAAGATGCGCTGAAAGCTGCCTTCTTTTTGGCGCGTATCGAGGGCATCATTCCGGCACTCGAAACGGCACATGCTTTTGCTGCATTAGACGATATTGAGTACGGAAAAGATGATGTAATTGTGGTATGCTTATCGGGGCGTGGTGATAAAGATTTGGGAACGTATATTAAACATTTTGATAAAATTTAATGTATAATAAAAGTAACGGCTGTCTTTAGCTGCCGCTATTTCACTATCGACATTTTATAAATAAAAACCAGCATACTATCGCCGCATTTTAACCAACAAATATGATTATGAACAAACAATTAATCCTTCTTTTATTCCTCCTTTTTACCACTTCATTTATTTACGGGCAACCCGATTCAAAATGGTCATTGACTGCTTCGGTATTCAATACGGGTTCATTGCTGCCGGGCAAAATTATCAGTACGCCCATACATCCCGGCTTGGTGCTGGGAGCGGAGTATCGGTATAATGAAAATGCCCGTCACGAGATTTTTCAAACCGCAAAATTAGGCTACTTTTTTCATCGCTATGCCCAACATGGTATCCAATTGTACACCGAATTTGGTTATCGGTTTTGGTTGCAAAACGGCATTCATTTTCATGCCAAGATAGGTCCGGGCTACCTGCACAGCATTCCGGCATTACAGGCATTTGAATTGGGTACGAATGGCTACGAAACCAAGAAGAATAAATCGCGCGGACAGTTTATGCCCACTATCGCTATCGGTGGTGGATATGGTTTGGGCGGTAAGCGTGACCTGCGGCTGTTTCTTGATTATCGGCTTTTTATGCAAGCTCCCTTCGTGAGAGAATTCGTGACGATTTTACCGAATACTGCCTTGCATCTTGGGGTGGCATTTAACCCCTTTGTTTCTAGGAATTAGTGTGAATACCGTACAGGCGATTTCAATCGCCATGTAAAAATAAATAAAAATCGCAAGACACATGGCGGTTGAAACCGCCTGTACGAGCTAACGCATTTAAAAACATTCATTCATTCAAAATTCATTCATTTATAATGAAAAATATATTTATAATCCTTATAATTTTATCCATTAGTTTATTATTCAGTTGTAAAGAAAATGCGATTGTGCCGACCAATGCTTGTCAGGTATCAGCGGCGGATACGAGTGCTTTGCATCCGCGCGTGGCTGATTTTCAAATGTTGTTGGATGACTATACGGCTCGCGGACTGCCCGGTATTTCAGTCTTGGTGACGGATTCGGCGGGAACATTTACAGTGACTTCGGGCTATGCGGATATGGACAAAGATATTGAAATGTTGCCTTGCCACGTCTCCAAAATGGCGAGTGTGACCAAGATATACATTGGTGCATTGGCGATGCTATTGGTCGAGGACGGTGCTTTGGCACTCGACGACCCGCTGACGAAATGGCTATCAGAAGACGACATCGGAAAGGTCGAAAATGCAGAAGATGTGACCCTTCGGCAGTGCCTCAACCACACGACGGGTATTGTGGATGTGATTACGATTAATAATTTTTATCTGGAGATACTCAACAATCCTGCGCGGTTTTGGGAGCCGGAAGATTTGCTGAAATTTGTACGAAACAAAGCTGCGCTTTTTCCGCCCGGTACAGATGTGAGATACTCTAATACCAATTTGCTCTTGGCAGCAATGGTCATTGAAGGGGCTACGGGCAGACCACACGAAGATTTGTTGCACGAGAAAATCATTGAGCCGATGCAACTCAACGAAACCTACTACCACTGGCACGATGACCTGCCCGATTATACGGCGCAAGGCTATTTGGATTTGTATAATAACGGTACAGTGCTTAACCTCTCGGAGTACAACACCGGTAGCGGCAATGGCTACGGCGGACTTTATACGGATGTCTATGATATGCAGACTTTCACAGAGGCTTTGTTTAAATATAAAACGCTTTTGCAACCCGCTACGCTGGACACGATGTTGACCTTCATTGGTATGGAGGAAGAAAAAAATCGCTCTATCGGTATTACGGTGATGAAGGATTTGTTGGAACGTGCGCCCGATGAATTTGCTTACGGACACCGAGGCAGAGACCTCGCGTATAGCTCCGATGCCTATTATTTTCCGAATCAGGATATTACACTGGTCTATCTGGTCAATTATGGTACAAATTCAGATACACCCATTCGGGATGTCTTTGAGGAATTTCGTATTGCATTGATTGATAAGGTACTGGAATAATGGCAGACTGACAAACTTGCAGACTATTTTAGTGATTGCCGCGATTCTGACTGGAGTTAGAAAAAACAAGGGATGACTAAAGCCATCCCCTTAAATTTCATCAAAGTAATCACATCAAAATGCTTATAAATTCTAAAAAATCATTGAGTTTAATACTCCTCTTGGTCGTCTGCTTCGTCTGATTGAGGAGCATCTGTCTGGGCAAGAGTGGTGGAGTTCGTTCCACTTTGAAAATCATCCAGTTCGGCAATAATGTTTTCCTTCTTGTCAATAATAGCGCATATCCTGCTTTCAAGGTCATTGAGTTCGGCAATAAGGTTTTCATCCACTTCAACGGCAGCGTTGACACTATTCTGAAAGTCATTGAGGTCGGCAGTGAAACTTTCATGCTCATTATCAATAGCGTTTATCCTGCTCTGGAAATCATCCAGTTGTACAATAAGGTCATCATTATCATAATCAATAGAATCTATCCTGCTTTGAAAGTCGTCCAGTTGTACAATGAGCGTTTCATTTCCTTCCTCTTCACTTGCTGGTGCAGGAGTAGTTTCTTGGTGTATCGGAGATTGCTTAGTGTCAATTTGTGTAACATCGGTGTAGTCTGTAACCACAATGTCTTGCTCCGGTGAGGATGAAGTTGTAGAATTTTGCTGTGCATAAAGCGGGGTAAAAAACATACAGCTGATTAGAACAATAATTAAGTTTTTCATAGTATAGTGTTATATAGGTCATTAAATATTTATTATAAGACAAAAATAAAGCCTTATTTTTTTATATATTTGTATAATTTTATTTGTCAATAACTTCATCTTATAGAAATATTATTTTATAAAAACCTAATAATGAAAAATTTAAATGCCTGAAAATAAAAATAAAACAGTGAAATCAAGACCTTTTTTATGTATCGAATTATTAAATACTTTTTCTGAAAAAGAACTAAAGGGCTTAAAAGAGATACTTTCCTGCCGATATTTCAATACAGATGTACATGTCATTAAACTATTGGAAATATTGAGGAAGAGGATTTTGAACAAAAGAGCTTTTAGTCCTGATTTGCAGCTTGATGTGTATCAAAGAGTATTTACTGATTTGCCAAAACCAAAGGGAGACTTGAATAAAAATCAAAAGAGCCTGTTGAATGCGAAATTGAATGTGTTGACAAGGCTGGCAGAGCAATTTTTGGTTTGTGAAATCCTCAAAAAGGATGAGGCGCACAAATCGGAGTTGCTGTATCCTGAATTGCTGGAACGCAAGCAACTTATGTTATTTAATCGCCATATCAATAAAAATAAAAAGCAACTCCAAGACCTGCCCGCCAAAGACGTACTTCAATACGAGCAGCTCTATAAAATTGAAAACAACATACTGTCTTCCATTTATCGCAACGGGCAGTTGTTGGCAAAAGATAATGTATCAGATGCCAATCGTAGCCTTGATATTTATTATTTATTAAATAAATTAAGTTTACATACCACAGCGGTTTCTTTATTGCAATCCTCCGACAAAAAAACCTATGATTTTTCTTCTATGGAAGCTGCCAACAAGCTGCTTGATATATCGGAATATGCACAACACCCGCTTATTATGCTTTATCAGGCGAATATAGAACTCTCAGAAACGCAGGATAGTGAGGTCTATAATAATTTATTGGATTTATTGACAAGTTCATCCATGTAGTTGACATTCAAAAAAGATTCCTCTCAAAGGGTATAGTATGTACCTTTGAGAATGATAATAAACAACATACATACGTTTACCCAAAGAAAAGAATCTAGTTCTTTGACAGATAAGC
>CALIZI010000461.1 GCA_938028705.1 uncultured Saprospiraceae bacterium
CTTCCCTTTCGGTTAAATTTTATCCAGATTCTACAATATTGCTTACAGGTTCAATTTTAAGATACAAATCCTCAGAAAGTCCCAATAACTGAATGATTTTCCTTTGCAATTTATTTAATTGAGGTGGAACTACTTGTACGAGTTGATTTTGAGAATAAATAAAAACGACATACAGATTCTCAAAAGCTTCGACAATTTTACTAATTGTTGGAGTTGCCGTACTAATTGTTGGGTTTCCGGCATATAGTCCTTCGAGTTTTTCCGCTTTATCTTTAAGTGCTCTGGCAATATCAAATTCGACGGCTGCAATGACTTTGAGCACCAAAACCAATAGATTAATCAAAGCTTCAATCCGCTGGTCTTTTTTGAGATAAAGAGGCAAAAGTGCTGTAACTTCTTGTTTTAAATTACGGATACGCCGTTCTATTTTATATTCTTGCCGATAAGCCAATACCGCTTGTTGAAGGGATAACTTATCTTTTGGTTGATTGGTCACATATACTCTCCAACCCAATCTTTGTTTGTGTTGTTCAATAGCTGCTTCGTTTTTTTTGACCAGCACAACATAACTCATTTTAGTAACCGTCCGTGCGGGTTTGTCCTTGTAAGCCCTGATGTGCTTTTCCTCATAGTTCACTCTATACTCTACCTCCAAAAGTCCTTCTACACCGTGCTTGGCTAATATCTGATGACCGGCTTGGCGCAGTTCATCTTCCGTCTTATAGACCGTTTTTCCTTGTTTGCGGTCATTTAAAGCAAATAGCGCATCGGCTGCTTTTAATATCCTCTTATCCAATGATTTAGACTGTGATTTAGCATAGGCAACCGAACGAATAACCAGTTGTCGCTCCTCCCATTTTAAGCCTTCATATTCTTGCTCAACACTCAATTCATAACCTTCCGCTATCAGTACCTCGTCTTTTATCACCTCTGCCAACTCGTGCTTACCTTCCAAAACAGGACACACATAATCCTTGTATAAGGTTTCAGCCGGAACTTGTACACCCGATAGCGGACATAAGTAATAATCATTTATCCCTGCAATGTAAGCACGATTTCCTAAAGCGGACAACTTACAGTCACCCTGCCACATTAAACCTGCTTCGGGCAGGCTCTTCTTGGTCTGCTTAATCATTGGAATATACAATACATCATCTGCCTGATTGCCGCTTACTGTTATCGCTCCCAAAGGGAAGTTGCACTCACAAAGATTCGCAAGTATCGTCTTAAATTGGGGCAAATCTTTACGAAAATGTTTACTCGAACCGTACTGGAAAAGACCATCTTTTACCGCTGATTTGAAGGATTTACCGATAGTAGGGTCTAATTGTATCGTTCTTCCTTGTAAATCGTGAACGCTGATAAAAGACTTATTCACTTCTGATTCTAAGTCAGTCCAACGCTCCAAATCTGAAAAATCTTCTAAAAGTAGAATCAAGCGGTCATCTGTAAAATCTTTAGTACTTATTGAATAACCCCACTTGGAAAGGCAGGCATTCAGACTTAATTCGCGTTCTGAAACCCACTTAGCTACGGGGCTTAAACGATGATCGCAACGACTGATAATATAACATATCCATACTGCTGTCACCACACCCTTACTTGCTCCTTTCCAATTCCCGTGACGACCATATATGGTGTCTATATGTTCTATCAGACCAATCCCATTCAATATTTTTAGGATAATCGGGAAAATCCCTAAATGTTCTACCTTCGCTATTGTTTTTGTTGTATCTTCCATATTATTTTTCGGCATAAGATACAATCTTTTTTCTCTTCATTTTTTAACCGAAAGGGAAGACATTAATGTAAATAAAAAAATTTATTGAGCGTACTGAAAACCTGCCTTGCATCTTCAAAATTTAACGCGAATTTTCTGCCGGATTTCACTACAAATTTTAATAAAATTAATTTTCACATTAAAATAAAACATAATTTAACATTATCAAGTTTAGTTTAATAATCAATCTATAATTTAACTTGGATGAGTGCGACACACATAAGTGGATTCATAATGTTAGGCGCATAGTTCCGATAGCTATCGGAAGCACGCTTTGTAACCGATGATTAGCCCTAAAACTTCCTAAGCCGCATAGCGGCGGCACTATAAAAACCGGTGTATTAAGGGGGACGACGCTACGCGCCTTTTTCGGGTAGTGGGACATTCGGTGTTACAAATAGTATCGACGCTACGCGCCTACAAAGTACATTTTAACATTAAACTTCCACTAATGTGTGTCACACTTAACTTGAATTTGGAGACTAAGGAACAAGGAGTTGGGCGAGTATCGGGTAGATAATTTTTGTAAAGGATGAACGTTTATACATCTTAATTTTTGGCAAAATGTAAACAGTTCATTGTTACATATTCACAATTTATTTCGGCTAGCCATTTAACTTTGCCTAAAGCGAATACTCGTCAGACGAATCCCTTTATTCAATGCGAATATTTTATGAGACAAATCACTACATTTCACAAAAACCTTCGTCAGACGAGTATTATCCCGCAAGCAAACTTAAACGGCTAGCCTTCATTTCGCATCTGCCCAAATGCATTTAAACTTGTCAGACATTTTCAAAATGTCTGACAAGTTTAAATCGCCTTTGGGTTCAGCCCAGTAAATGGTCAATTCCGTAATTAATGTAGATTATTACGAAAAAATTTGCCACACATGGCGATTGAAATCGCCTGTACGGATTTCTTAATATTTCACTACTTTATGCGTCAAAAAATATCCGCCGACATCTAGCCTAAGCATGTACATACCTGCGGGAATTGACGCTACATTCAGTTGGAATTGATTGTTGGTAAACATCGCTTTTTCTTCTTCTAAAATAGTGCGTCCGGTCAGGTCAAATAAGCGAATCGTACCGGAATCATACTCGTCTGATAAGTCGAATTGAACCGTCAAAATGT
Organism: uncultured Saprospiraceae bacterium; assembly: GCA_938028705.1. Lineage (GTDB taxonomy): Bacteria > Bacteroidota > Bacteroidia > Chitinophagales > Saprospiraceae > JAHDEO01. The sequence continues at coordinate 2,918 of CALIZI010000461.1, forward strand.
TGCTCACAGGATTTGGGAAAATCATATAATTAGTAATCAATTCGTTGGATAATTCCCTAAGTCCGGCACAAGCCGTTTCGACTACGCTGACCTCGCCCAAGAACAGATTGGCATCACTTTCACCTAAAAAGAACTCAAGGAAAGCATCATTGTCGGTCGGTTTGTTCATTATAAAGGAAAAACTATGCGTTTCGAGTGCGGTAGTCAGGTCAATCGGTTCATAATTATAAGTATCCCAATCCGCACTTGCCTTGCCTGCCTTTACGTATATTCTACGGGGTGCATTTGCCTGTGCCTTGAAACTGATTTGGTATTCCTTGCCTTGCTCATAGTTGAATCCGCGTTGTTTTATGGCAATGTTCCAGGGATTTTCGGCTAGGTACGGAACGCTGATATTTATCCCATCATTTGCATTGGTAGCTTGACAATTTTGGATAATCCAATCATCGGTAAATTGACCTGCGAAATTGCCGTTTTGTACTTGTTCACAATCATTATTACAATTATCAGAAAGGGAAATTAATTGGATATTATCTACGACCAAACCTGTAAGGTCAGTACCAACATGAAATTCCAAACGCGCACTTTCAGTAGTCGGTTCCAACATAGTAAACGGCATCGTAATACGCTGATTATTAGTCGTTAAAGGGATTTCACTATAATCACGATTATAATTGGTCCATGGTGTTCCGTTAAGTCCGACTTTTACCCGAATCGTTCTGTTATTTTGAATGGAACGGGCATCAAAACTGACCTCGTATTCTTTACCGTTTTCTAATGTAAAATTACCTTGTGCGAATGCTGCGTTCCACAGGTTATCTACTTGTTGGATGTTGGTAATTTGACATGCACCGGAAACTTCATTGATGTCGCAATTCCACCTATTCCAATCTGTCGTGCCATCACTGAAATCACCGTTGGTGAGAAGGTCGCAATTGCTCACCGGAGGCGTGTCGCATGATGTAAGGGTCATGGTATTGAACAAAGACGGATTGTTCCACGCTTGGTCTATGGTGGCGTTCCACGATATTTTTTTATCACGAGTTCCGCCGTCGTCGTCATCATTTACGTGAATATCAATACCAATCGGCATCCCATTCGTAGGGCTGACACCAATAAATGACCATGCCAAACGAATTTCCATATCGTAACCCGCAGCCCTTGTGTTTTGTACAAAATCCACTCCCGCAGGGTTTGTTTGTCCGGCAGAATAATGATGCACCGTATTATCATCGACTCTGAACATCAATTGGTGGTCATTGGCATCGTAAGTTGTGCTGCGTTCATAACCGCCGTCTATGTACACCTCAATGCCGTCGTCCTGATAAACGGCTTCCGAGTCATTTCTCAAATTATTATCCCGTACATTTCCAAAAACATATAAATAATTATTATCCCATTGAATTTGAAAATTAGCGGAAAGGTCATTTTGTCCGTTAATTGTACCGGATAATACATTGCTTAAACTGTAATTTGTTTGCAGCCACTCGCCACCATTGCCGTCGATATTCGGTGGACTTAGGGCATTACAAATATCATTACCTGATTGCGTACCTGCACAATTACAATTACCATCTTCTACATCATTTTGTGTATTCGGATTACCATCATCGCATGATGTACCTGCGGGCAGACAAGTACCTGCACAATTACAATTGCCGTCTTCTACATCATTATTGGTTTGAGGGTTATTGTCATTACAAGCTGTTCCGGCAGGCGGACAGGATGCTCCACAATCGTAAGGGTCGGGCAAGTAGGGGTCGCCTGTATAGGACATATTGTTGATAGTTGCCGTATTTTCTATTCGGTCTAAAATCCATTGCGTACCGGTCTGCCCAATTGAGCAATTTCGCGGGTCGTTGGGGTCGTGACATTCATCTTTCCATACTTGTTGCACCTTCTCATTCCAAGCAAAAAGAATATCACCATGCAAACTTCCGCCGGGATGAGGCACTTGTGTATCTGTATCTGCGCCCATATCTGACGACAAACGCCAGCCACTCACATCATTATCATCGGGCCAACGAAAATCTATCAGTAACTCAATTTTTGGAATGCGATTGGGGTGAGAACTTGGACAAGATTGGTCGTCGCGACTCCAACCTTGAAAATCTTCCAACATCCGTTGATGATTCAAATTATTGGGCGAACTAAGCTGAAAACCTCCATCGGTTTCGGATGCGAAGCACTGCGGAAAGCCTATTGCCGCCCGTATGAATTTGTAACCATTGGGGTTTGATTGTGGTATGGTTGCCTGACCTTCTACGAGTAAGCCTTGCGCGGGGTCGTAGAAGCCCCACCTTGCTCCTTCTCTGAAATCTCCACCGCCACTGTTCTGAATGGTCATGCCATGCACATGCCCCGCATGACCGTTCGATTGAGGCAGATTGCCACCGATAAGTTCAAGTCCTTCGGGTATGAGTTGTGTCTCGCCGGGTCGTCGGGTTTTGTAATAGACGGTGATAGCATCGGGAAGGATGATTTTTCGTTGGTCATCACAGCCATTGAGCGGTCCGTCCACCAAAGCGGGTATCCAGTAAGCCGAGGGGTTAGCACCCTTGCCACCTTGCACAGTGCTGGCACCTCTTACGAGCAAATCGTTTTGGCTACCTGTGCCGACTTCACTGTAAGCATCCGCACGGGTATTGCCAAAAAACATGTGCAGATGAGAAGCTCCGGGCTGGTCGGGAAATACGATAGGGTCGTCTTTGAGGTAGTGCGATGGTGCTGCCAGAAACCGGAATTGACCTTGCGTTGGTTGCGCTCCGTTATCCGGTTGGTTGGTGACATAAGAAACTTCCGGTAGTGTTAATGCTCCGTAGTTTGGATGCGCTCCCGATGCACCATTGAGCTGCGAAACGCTGGTGTTTTCGTATAGTTCGTATTGCTGTTGGTTCATGCCCCAAGGGTTTCGGATGCTTTCTTGTGCTGAAGTATTAAAACTTGCCAATAGCAAAACAGCACAAAAGATGATGTTTAGTTTAATAATCATTGTTTGTAAATTTTGAATTGCTTTATTGAAAATAGGGGCTTTGTCTAATATGTTCGCCAAATTATGAATAATGAATGAGTTTAAATTTTATTTTATTTAGAAAATTATAATAAGTTATTTATAAATTTTTAATTATTCAAAATTCAAAATTGGCGAACATATTTTAAAATTATATTTAATTCAAATTGACAGACATGGCGATTGAAATCGCCTGTACGGATTTCTTAATATTTTACTACCTTATGCGTCAAAAAATATCCACTGACATCTACCCTAAGCATGTATATACCTGCGGGTATCACTTGAATGTTGAGTTGAAATTGATTGGAGTTTTTATAATCATTGTTTTTGTAGCCTAAAATAATGGGTAGGTGGCGACACTTTTACCGCCACCTGTTTTTTTACCCTAAAACCTTGTTGATGTTTTGGTTGGAGTTGGTTAAGCATTTTCCAATACTTAATTTATGTTTTGACTTAGTGCATAGATAAGTAGCCTCTCAAGGTCCATCTGCCAATTGTTGTACCGATATTGCTGCCTAATCGGTCGGGATAACCAACTTGTAAGTAAGTGTGCCATCTTCCGCCCCAGTACTGATACCGTGAGCCTAACTTGGTGCCATGTACAACTCTAAGTCCTGCATCTATAGATCCCGCCAGTGCTATTGTAGTGGCACTACCACTCCAATTAGTAACTATACGATGTTTACTTTTCTTTCCGTCAAATCGAAATTCCCAATCACAATCCGAAGCACAGTTGTAATATCCTCCCCAACTTCCACTACGACATGCTTTTACATCGTAGGATGCTTTGCAGTTATTATTATATGGTCTTAATGTTGTCATGCTGCTTGAACGGGTAAATCTTCGTTTGCGACTGCTGCAACCGCGCGATTCAAGTTCACTTGTTTCGGCAATGGTCAAAGTCTCCATTTCTGTCCTGTCCAGTGACCACATTGTTTTTCCGAACTCGCTTTGTGCCAAATCGTTAAGATTTTGTCGGGCTTCTGCCGCTTCCGCATTCTCTTGTCTGGCAATGACACGGTCAGTTTCAGAGAGATTAAAATGGTCAGCTATATAATTTTCAAATACATGGCTTTCCAATTTTGTAATAATCTCATCGGCTTCTTTTGATTCTTCGATGGAAAAAGAAGCAAACAATTTAACGGCAGCTTCAGGGTCTGTTTCTTTGCTGAAATCAGTGGTCAACCATTGTTTGATTTTCTCACTTGACGTGGAATTAATCAACTCGGTCATAAAGGGATCTTGGTCGGTAGTGGATGGTTGTTGTTCTATTTCAAACACTTCAGTATCAATAAGTTCTTCTTGTTGACATGAAGTAATCAGCATAGACATACTGAACATTAGCAATAGGCTAAAAAGCCCTAATTTAATTTTTAAATTTTTCATAATCAATGTTTTAAAAATGTTTAATAATATTTATTTAAAAAGTTGAATGCTTGAATACATCATTGTTATTACAGCTTACTTTGTAACTTCATCTGAGTAAATAAAAGGTGCGCTCAGTCGTACTTTGAAGCGGGTCGGTCAATGTTGTATTATGTTGATTCCTATTTAATTTATCGGGTCAAAATCATTTTTTGTGTACCAAAATACTCACCTGCCTGAATGGTGGCAAAGTACATTCCTGCGGTATAATTAGCGGCTTCAAATGTTACCTGATGCTCACCTGCCGATGTCATTTCATCATTGCTAAGTGTCGTGATATGTCTGCCCATCATATCTGTAATCCAAATCGTGACGGGGAGTTCTTCTGATAACGTAAATTTGATTTGTGTGAAACTGTCAAAGGGATTAGGCTGTATGCTAAAATCATAAAAGACCTGTTCGTCCTCTTTATTTCCGCTACAAGCTGCATTTTGGGCATTGAAAATACCACCGCTGACGGTAAAGCCATTGTTGAGGGTAATCGTCGGACTTCTGAACGTCACCGTTCCCGAATTGACTGTACCGTTGGACGTAATACTACTTGATGTCTGATAGGTTTTTGCTGAAATAGTGCCTGTAACTGATTCGTTTGCAGAGCAATTTCCACCACCACCAGAACTTCCGCCACAAGCAACAGGTGTATTGCCGGAAGTTGCGAGGTCATTTTGCCGCGTGGTCTGATTGTACTCGTCGAATGTTACCCATGTTTGCGTACCGCTTGCATTGGCTGTTCTGACCTCAAAATGTAGGTGTTCTCCGTAGCCACCGCAGCTTTCGCCTCCGGTAGCTCCTTCCCGACCTACAATCTGACCTTGCCCTACACAATTTCCTACCGATACATTGATACTCGACAAGTGTGCGTAATAAGAAATCAAGCCGTCGGAGTGGAGCAACTTCACCAAATTGCCGTAAGTGCAATTAGCCCCTTGATAACCTGCATAAATCACTTCACCCTCGCGTGCTGCCCTGACATAGTCGCGGCTGTTTTGCGAACTTGTACGCAAATCACTGAAATCCAATGCTTTATACCCATGTTGATTAAAATTGTAAGTACATATACCACCATTGCTCAGAGAAGATACAGGCGGACGCGGCGAACCGTCTCGCGTAGTACAAAATTTCTTACCACTGCTCCAAGGCAACTTGAAACCCGAACCCGCTGATTTCAATTCCAAAGGCGAACTTTCGTCAGGTGTCTCTTCCGGTATCAGCGTGAGTTCGTCCGTATTTCCGATAAATAAACCTTGAATGGCGAGTTGCTTGCCGGGGGCATGTACGATGAGTTTTTCAGTCTTGCTTTTGGTATCGTAAGACATGATTTTGTCTGCCACACCATGTACGACATCCCTATCCGATTGACTCGTAACCGTATAGTACAACTCCTTCCGGTCAGGGGATATGACGGGGCGTTTCATGTATTTATCTGTTATATTGATTTCCGTAAATACATCTGTCTTTAAGTTATACGTCCAGATACCAAGATGCTCACTTTGGCTCGGCAAATGTACTGCTTCAAGGTATATCACATCAGGATTGTCGGTATATCCGAAAGGTACATAAGCGTATTCGGAATTAGGTCCGTCGCCTGTTTCAAAGATAAGATTATGCTCGTCTGTACTTTCATTGTAACGAAATACCTGATAACCAAAGTCAAATTTTTCGGTTTGCATGTACATAATTTCATCTTTGTATGGCGATGCAAAACCGAGATAAAACAACCAATTGTCAGGCATCTCAAGACCCATTTCGGAAGCTGTAAATATCAGTTCGTCTGTTTGCTGTAAACTACTGTATTGAGGCTTGACATTGGTGCCGAGCAATTGCTTGACATCCGTAGTCGGTTGTACGCCTCGCAAGTCATTATTTTCGTAATAGATGATAGCAAGGTCTTCTTTGTTTGTTTGAAAACTACTCATCATCATTATTCCGAAAACTATGATAGATATTATTTTTATTACATATTTCATGTTTGTTGTGTTAATGTGTTAGCGTGTTATTGTGTTGCTGTGTCAGCGTGTTAATGTAATTTGATTATAATTATTTATAAAAAATATTATAATTTTTAATTATTTTAAAATTAAATTTTAATAAAAATATTTTATATATATATAATTCATAATAAATTACAATAACACGATAACACATTAACACTTCAACACACCACCACCATATTCTTTTATTTTGCTAAAATCATTTTTTGAGTACCGAAATACTCACCTGCCTGAATGGTGGCAAAGTACATTCCTGCGCTATAATTAGCGGCTTCAAATGTCACTTGATGCTCACCTGCCGATGTTATTTCGTCATTGGCAAGTGTGCTAATGTGTCTGCCCATCATATCTGTAACCCAAATCGTGACGGGGAGTGCTTCTGATAAAGTGAATTTGATTTGTGTGGCGTTGCCGAAGGGATTTGGCTGTATGCTAAAATCGTAAAAAGCCTGTTCGTTTTCTTCCTTATTTCCACTACAAGCTGCATTTTGAGCATTAAAAGTACCGCCACTGACGGTAAAGCCATTGTTGAGGTAAATGACCGGACTTCTGAACGTCACTGTACCCGAACTGACCCTACCCGTAGAGGAGATACTGTTGGCTGCCTTGTGTGTGCCACTAACTGCTCCAGACAATGAAACCGTAGGTGGACAACTGCCGCCACCACCACCGCTACAACCGCCATCAATATTATTGGCTACTCTTGTCCTTATGTCTCCCAGTACATTATAGATATTATCACCCGGACACGAGGTGCTGCAACCGTCTCTATGCCCCATAATATGTTTTTGATTACCATAATTGTTTAAGCTACTACTTCCTAATGGATTTATATTTTCTTTATCTATTTTCCACGACAAAATATCCACCAGTTTATCTCGGGAAGCATTTGTTAAAAATTGATTGGTTTGATGAAAATCACCCAACATACACACAGCCATTAGGTTGTTGTGTGAGCCACATAGCGCAACTCCTCTTACATTGTCTCCGCCGGCACGCCCTTCGTATATATTTCCATCCGGATCGATTAAGTAGTTGTAAGCAATATCCGACCATCCTTTGCTAATTCGATGTAATTTCCAAACTGAATAAGCTATATCTCTCCAAGTCGGATTAGCCGTGCTCGTACTCCAGTCTGCATGGTGTACTACCGTATGTGTTACAGTTGTATATACGGGTGTTCCGTGATTGCTATTTTCCGACGAGCTTAGATAGGACAATCTGCCAAGTACCGAAGGCTTGGGGCAAGCTCCGTTTTTTTGATGATTATCCTCTATTAAAAATTTGTCTGACTCATCACGTTTGGGCAGATTAATGAAGAATACCTCAAAGTTGCTCTTATCCATATCTATACCTGCGATTTTAAATCTTATTTTGGTATCGCCACGTCTGATAAAAGCTAAATTTGTACTGTATGTTTCTTCATTGTAGTCGTGCATATCTTCCGAAAGGGAGAGCCATTCGGTCCAACCAAGAGACTCATTCAATACGCTGTAGTACATCACTATATCATGCGAATGTGAACCATGCGATTTAAAACTTGCGGAAAAAGCCATAAGTTTTAACGGTGTGTCGAATGGAATATCAACTATTGATGTAGTTGTTTCTATTTTCCCTTTTGAATTGATTTTTTTGCAAAATTTCGACCTGTGCTCATCTGTTATTTCATGGCAGTCTATTTTATCAGAAGCATTGAATGTTATTTTAATGTTTGCTGATTTTTCCTGATTATTTTGCCCGAATACAGATAGAAATGTCGAAAGAAATAAAAGAGTTATAATTAAATGTTTTTTAATAATGACTCCCTTAAAAAGCTTGAAATCTAATTTTAAAATTTTCATTCATTTTATTTTAATCTCATGCCAACCGCAGAAAAAACACTTCTATTTATTAAAATTTATCGTATTTATTTTTTTTAAATAAAATTTGATACATTTCACCGTTTATCTCCTCTACAGATGCCATAGCTTTTTTAATAATTGAGTAAGTAAGGTCTTATTTACTCTTTGATTCATTACTATTTGCCCAAAGCAGCCTTGAGTTCTTCAATCTGCTTTTGCTGTTCTTTGATGGCTTCTACAAGAATCGGTATTAATGCTGTGTAACTCATTGAATGTAAGCCTGTTTCTTCATCATACTCCACCGCTTCGGGTACGATTTCCATGACATCTTGTGCTATAAACCCTAAGTGGTCTTTGCGCTCTATATCTGCTTGAGCTTTTAATTGCTCGGTGTTGGTATCTGATGCTGTTGACTTTTCTGAACCTGTATTTGAAGATTCGGATGCATCATCAGTGGGCTGTGCCGCATAGATTTCAGGCATGAATATTTCGGGCTTGTAGTCATACAAAACACCATTGAGCCTCAATACTTTGCCCAAAGCACTGTCAATATCTCTGAAGTTTTCTTTAGCCTTTTTATCGGATAATGCTTGTTCACCTACTCTGTAAACAGTGGTAAAATATCCTCTTCTCCAGCGTTTAGCATTAGTGCCGTTGTCATGAGCATTATTGCCATAGGAGCTAAAATTACCGTTAATTTCGACTCTTTTTTGAAACCAAAATGCAGGTCTGTCGGTAAGAAAATGTGACCAGTGAACGTTTCCGGGACCGATGTTTGTATATCCGCTGGGGGTTCTTAAAGTCACGTAGGTTCCGTCTCTGAATTCGGTTGCCCGTATTGTTCCACCGACATCTAACCTATACACCGGATTTGTTTTGTTAACCCCTAATTTGTTATTCACTACTTTAACCTGCGCCTCAACGTCAGAAGTAAAGAAACATAGAAATGCGATCAGGGGTAAAAGTGTTAATTTAATTTTCAAGTTTTTCATAATCAATGTTTTAAAATGTTTAGTAATAATTATTAGAAAAATAGTCATTATTTTGACTAACTTTTTGTTGATTGGGCTTATGTTGATTTAATGTATATCAGCACTGATGATACTTCAAAAGTAGGGGCATATTTTGAATTTAAAAAACATTAATTTATTATTTTTTATAATGAAATAAAAATAAATTAAATTTTATTATTTTTGTTTAATTTTCATTTTAAATTATTTACATATTGTATATTGTATTTTTTTGAAGTAAAAATTATAATTAAATTTCTTGCATGTATAATTTAACTCGACAATGTCATGTTCGATTTTTATTTAATATATTTGACATTTTGCTCTTGAATTTGGGCTAAAACTCGTCAGACATTTAAACATTGATAGAAAAATATGACATCATCGGTGAATTTTGAAAATGTCAGACGAATTTTAGCCCAAATTCAAGAGCAAAATGTCAACTATATTAAATAAAAATCGAACATGACATTGTCAAGTTATAAAAAAAGTATAATTAATAATATTATTTAAAAGTTAAATAACTCGCTACTCATCACTCACAAATAAACAAATAATAACATGAAATACATTTTCACAATAATAATATTTTTAATACACCATTTCGCTTACACACAAATGAGCGAATACACCCACACACGCGAGCTACAAGGCATCAGCGAACAATGGCACAAAATCACTTTGCCTGCCAATATGTATGCACAGCTCACACCGCGTTTGAATGATATTAGAATATTCGGCATCACATTGAATGGCGATACTATCGAAGCACCTTATCTGCGTCAGGAACTCACCGAAACCATATTAAATGATAAGATAAATTTTGAAATCATCAATAAATCGCACAACGATAAAGGCTATTATTACACCTTCAAATTGCCCGCTGCCCAATCCATTAATCGAATAGAACTGAATTTCGGACAACAAAATTTTGACTGGCAAATCACGCTCGAAGGCAGTCAAAATCAATCCGAATGGTTTACCATACTCGACCAATATCGTATTATATCCCTTAACATACAAGGTATTGATTATCAATATACTACATTAAAATTTTCCGATGCCAAATATCGTTATTTCCGTTTATTTATTCCTGTGGAAAAACAAGCTAACGAAGAAAAATCTGATGAAAAAGAAACTGATTTAGAAGAACCCGATTTAAAACAAGTCAGTATTTCATTACGAAAAATAATAGAAGGAAAATACAAAAATTACCCTGCACAAAAAATTGATATTATTAATGATAAAAAAACCAAACAGAGTATAATTGATATTGATATGGGGCAGTCGGTTCCGGTGTCGTATTTGAATATTGACATCAAAAATGACTATGATTATTACCGTCCAATGACTATAAAATACCTCCGCGACAGTTTCAAAACCGATAAAGACTGGCAATATAATTATGTCTCACTCGCTTCCGGTACGCTTAATTCTTTAGAAAAAAACGAGCTGAAATTTACAAGCAAAAGACTGCAAAAATTACAAATCATCATTCGTAATCAAGATAATGAACCTTTAGACATCGGCGAAATTAGTATAAAAGGTTACGTCAATGAACTCACCGCCCGCTTCACCGAACCCGCCACTTACTACCTCACTTATGGCAATCCGAAAGCCCGAAAAGCACAGTACGACATCAGCCGTTTTAAAGATAAAATCCCCGAATCGCTCACTGAATTAGAACTTGGTGTAGTGCAAAAAATTAATAAAAAGTTAATCCCCTCCTCCCCTGCCCTATTTGAAAACAAAGCGTGGTTATGGGCTGTTATGTTCTTAATTATCAGCACATTAGGTTGGTTTACAATTCAGATGATACGGAACAAGTGAGACTATATTTGAGATAAGAATGCGTATTTTGTACTGGGTGTAAGACAAATTTTACTCTGTCCGTACCGACGACTTTAGCCGTCGCGGGAGATACCGAACCACTTGACGGCTAAAGTCGTCAGTACAGTAACTTTCAAAATAAAATTAAAAATTTGTCCTGTACCCTTGTATATTTGCATTTAATTTGGACTTTGGACAAAATAGAAATTAGCTTGACAATATCATGTTTTAAAAATAAAAATATGTTTGTATTTAACATGGGATATTTTTTCCGAATTTGGGCTAAAACTCGTCAGACATTTAAACATTGCTGGAAAAATATGACATCATCGGTGAATTTTGAAAATGTCAGACGAGTTTTAGTCCAAATTCAAGAGCAA
>CALIZI010000462.1 GCA_938028705.1 uncultured Saprospiraceae bacterium
ACATTTTCAAAATCTACCGATGAACTCATATTTTCCGACAAAGTTTAAATGTCAGACGAGTTTTAGCCCAAATTCAAGCCCAATGCCGTCCATTATTGAATAAAAATTAAAAATGAGCATGGGTACAAAAACGAATCGCACTCAAGTTAATTTAGTTCTTTTGTATTGTATTGATTTTAAATTTATTAAAAATAAAAAAAGTAAAAATGTTTTATGTATGTACTATTGATACTTTTACATTTATTATTTTACATTTTGCATTTTACATTTTAAAAAAAGAAACTCCACACCTCAATACATACAACTTTCAACTAAATCGCTATCTTTACAAAAATGAGTTCGACATACAACATAAAACTTCCTCAATTTGAAGGACCTTTCGATTTGTTGCTGTTTTTTATTGAACGCGACGAGTTGGATATTTATAATATTCCGATAGCCAAATTGACGGATGATTTTTTGGAGTATATTCGTCAAATGGAGGCTTTGAACATTGACCTTGCCAGTGAGTTTATATTGGTGGCGGCTACCCTGATGCGGATTAAAGCGAAACTGCTAATACCAAGAAAGGAAATAGATGAAGAAGGCAATGAAATAGACCCGCGCGAGGAACTCGTCCGTCGCCTGCTCGAATACAAACGCTACAAGGGTGTGCTTGATGATATGCGGAAATTGGAAGAGATACGTGCAGGCAGAGAGACCCGCGGGAATATCAGCAAGGAGCTACGCAGCATTGCCACTAAAGCTCTCGTGGATGCCGAACTCGAATCGCTGACGATGTTCAAATTATTAAAAACATTTGAACGCATACTATCTCGTTTTGAGTACGAAAACCGAAAGGTGGTGCATCAGGTCGTCAAGTATAATTATACGATAGGTGAAGAACGTGAGAAGATATTGGTGGAGGTCAAAAAACGTGAACGTTCAGACTTTCATTATATTTTTGATAAAAGCAGATGCGATAACAGAATGCACGCCATTTTTATTTTCTTAGCCCTACTTGAGCTCCTCCAATTGAGAGAAGTCGGTATTGTATCGGGCGAAGGCGTAAATAATTTTTGGATTACGGGGGAGGTGGAAAGTAGCGAGTAATGAGTAGAGAGTAATGAGTAGCGAGTTGATTGAGTACAAAATTTTCACTTCAATACTTCAACACCACAACACCACAATACTTCAACACCACAACACTAATTCCATGCCTGATGAATATGTACACGAAGGAGAGGAACTGACCGAAGATGAACAGGACATGCTCAATTCGGTGCGGTTTAGCCGGATTATTTTGCCTATCCTGTTGGGACTTGGTGTGGTGGGTTATATGATGTGGCGGTCTTTTCAGAAAGAACAATTGCCGGAACTGAACTGGACGGGCATGACGATACTGCTGCTTTTGCTTTGTGTATTTTTGTTGGGCTTGCGGCACATTGCGTATGCTATTCGGTTGCGCGTCATTACAGAGGGCGAATTTACGTGGCGTAAGTGTATTGAGTTGATATTTATCTGGGAATTTAGCTCTGCCATTACGCCTACGAGTGTGGGCGGGTCGGGCGTGGCTTTGTTTGTGCTATCGCAAGAAAAACTACCTGCCGGCAAAATCGCCGCCATTATTTTTTATACCATTATTCTGGATACTACCTTTTTTGTGATCGGCTTGCCGATATTATTTATATTCTTGGGCTACCCGATGATTTTCCCGGAAGGCGATGCCGCAGGGTCTGCTGTGATTACCAATTCGTTTTTTATTTCCTATGTTTTGATGTTGACTTATGGAACGCTATTTTTCTACGGTATCATCATCAGACCCGATAAAATCAGGAACCTCTTGGGTTGGTTGACCTCTTGGAAATGGACAAAAAGATTCAGACGCGGCGCAGTCAAAATGGCGAAAGATATGGTAACAACTTCAAGAGAAATCAGAACCAAACCTTTCTCTTATCATGTCACTGCTTTCGGGGCAACTGCTGCTGCGTGGAGCATTCGTTTTGGTTTGGTGATGATTTTGATGATAGCTTTTGTTCCCGCTGTCAGAGAAGGGTTTGGATGGGCGCAACAGACGCTGCTCTATGGCAGACTCGAAGCTATGTATGTGGTGCTTGCCTTGAGTCCTACGCCCGGCGGTACGGGCATTGCAGAGGCAGCTTTCGGTCCTTTTTTACGAGATTTTATTGTGGACGTTGATGGAAAATATATCGCAGGTATGGCAGTGCTGATTGCTTTCATCTGGCGATTGCTGACTTATTATTTCTACCTCCTCGCCGGTACGATTGTGATTCCTAACTGGATTCGTGGTATTGTGAATGAGCGGATTCGGAAGCGTAAGGCAGCTTGATTTGAAATACAGTATAATTGAACCAAAAAATTGTAAATTAAAATAAATTTGTGTATTTTTGTTTTGAAAACAAAAAATATTTATTTTTTATAACTAAAATTATTTTACAATATTATTTATAATAAAAATAAATTATTTGTAAATTTTACATGTTTTAAAATAATCTTATTGGATGCAGGACAAATTTTTAATTTTACGTTGAAATGATACTGTACTGACGACTTTAGCCGTCAAGTGACCCGACATTTCCCGCGACGGCTAAAGTCGTCGGTACGGGGTAGATTAAAAATTTGTCCTGCACCCATCTTATTTTGGTACAGGCAAATTATGAGATAATACCAACGGATAAAATTGAACCAAGTGAGTAAGAACGAAAAAATAACTGATTTCTTTATTGGCAAATTGCTGTCAGATGTAAATATTGATTTTACGCCAAACGGTAGTAATATTAAAGAAATTCAAGATGCTTTAAAAACTGCTTCCAAGAAGGGAACAGGTAAGGCAGGTTTTCCTGAGTTTACGGCAAAGTCAGAGGAGTTTATTTTGGTGATTGAAAACAAAGCAAATCTGGACAATCAAGCCAAATACGAAGATGAAGCCCAAACCATTCTTGCTATGGATAAAAAATCCATTTTAAACTATGCAGAAAACGGGGCATTGCATTATGCCAATGAAATCATCAGTAAAACTTCCTTCAAAAAATTATTTGCCTTTGGTTGCTCCGGCAATGAAAAACATCATCTTATCCGTCCGATTTTTGTTGATTCCAATGGCTATCAACTATTACAAGCTGTCGAAAATTTTGAAAATTTCTCCACTGAAAATATCGAACAATACTATCGGGAGCAAGTCTTGGGCGAGACACCACCCGAAACACTCGAACTGGAAGATGTCCTAAAAAAATCTGCCGAATTGCACGAAGCCTTACGGAATTACGGTCAGTTAGGTGATTCTGAAAAACCTTTAGTGGTATCCGCTATTTTGCTGGCATTGTCCAACGAAGATTTCAAAATCGAAACATTAACGGGAAGTAAAACGAATACTGACGGTAAGAAAATATTTGCAGCTATAAGGGATTATATGGCTCAGGTAGAAGTAACACCTGACACAAAAAAAGAGAAGGTACTTAACCAATTCAATATCATAAAAGACAGAAAGATTTTAAATGATACAGATGAAAGATTAGCCAAAACACCTATTCGTTATTTTACCGAATATTTAGAAAAAAATGTTTTTGCTTCTGTCAAAACCAACAATAAAGAAGATGTTTTAGGTAGATTTTACGGTGAATTTATACGGTATAGCGGTGGTGACGGACAGACCTTGGGCGTGGTGCTTACGCCAAGTCATATTACAGAATTGTTTTGCGACTTAGTGGAGATACAACCCACTGACAGGGTATTTGACCCTTGCTGCGGCACGTCCGGTTTTCTGATTGCTGCCTTGTACAAAATGTTGTTGCAAGTAAAAACTAAAAAAGAACAAAATAAGATAAAAAAAGAACATTTGTATGGTATTGAAATCCGGGAAGATATGTTTTCGATTGCCACGACCAATATGATTTTGCGGGGAGATGGTAAAAGCAATTTGGAGAATAAAGATTTTCTGAAACAAAGCATTGACGACCTGCGAGCTCAAAATTATTCCGTTGGCTTTATGAATCCTCCTTATTCGCAAGCCAAAGGAAAAGATACAGCACACCTCTCCGAAATTCATTTTATTGAGCATTTGCTCGATGGCTTGGCAGATGGTGGGCGTAGTGTGGTCATTATTCCGCAATCTACTATGGTCGGCAAAAGTAAAATTGATAAGCAAGTAAAAAAACGCATACTCGAAAAGCATACTTTGGAAGGCGTAATCACCTTGAATAAGGAGACTTTTTATGGCGTAGGTACGAATCCCTGTCTGGCAGTTTTTACAGCACATAAACCACATGCAGAAAAGAAATTTTGTAAATTTATTAACTATGAAAATGATGGATTTGCGATTCGTAAACACATCGGGCTGGTAGAAACAGAACGAGCCAAAGAACGCAAAGCCCACCTGCTCAATGTATGGCTTCACGATGCACCTGCTGAGAGCAGATTTATGGTCAAAACAACCATTGAACCTGAGGACGAATGGCTGCATTCATTCTATTATTTCAATGATGAAATACCCAAAGCCGAAGATTTTGAAAAAACCATTGCTGATTACCTTACATTTGAATTTAATATGATTGTGCAAGGCAAAACACACTTATTTGAAAATAAAAAATAGTATGGAATTGGATTTGAAAAATATTGAGTGGCGCGAGTTCTTTCTAAAGGATGTCTTTACTGAAATACAAAGAGGCAAAAGACTGAAAAAGAGCGATCACCAAAAAGGAAATATTCCTTATATTTCTTCCACTTCATACAATAATGGGGTAGATGGTTTTGTTGGCAACACAGAAAAAGTCAGGGTATTTTCAAACTGCCTGACAATTGCCAATAGCGGTAGTGTCGGCTCTGCTTTTTTCCAACCTTTTGAGTTTGTTGCCAGTGACCACGTTACAGCACTTCAAAACGAAAAATTCACTAAATATATTTATCAATTTATCGCTGTTGCTTGTTATGGATTAAGTGAAAAGTATAGCTTCAATAGAGAAATAAGCGACAAAAGAATCAAAAGAGAAAAAATCCTGCTACCTGCCACCCCAACAGGCAAGCCCGACTATACTTTCATGGAAACCTTCATGCGTCAGAAAGAACAAAAACAGTTGGCAAAATACCATGAATATATAAAAAAACGCCTTGAAAAATTGAAAAATTACCAAGACATAGAATCACTCCATGAAAAAAAATGGAGTGCATTTGAAATAGCAAATTTATTTAATGTAAAAATTGGTAAAAACGTAGATGGTAATAAAGTAAATAAGAAAAATGGCGAAACAGCCTATATCACAAGAAAAGAAAGCAATAACGGATTGGATGGGTTCATCAATTTTGATCCTCAATTTTTAAATGAAGCATATCCTGTAATCACTATCGGGAATGAGACAGCTCAACCATTTGTACAAACTTTTCCGTTTTTTACCGGAACAAAAGTCAATATTTTAAAACATAAACAAGAAGTTTCTGCCGAAGCATTAAGATTTATTTCCCGATGTTTGGAAATGCACAAAAGTAAATATTCGTATTCATTCACCATTCATTCAACGAGATTAAAACGACAAAAAATCCTTCTTCCAATCAACACCAACCAAGAACCCGACTATATTTACATGGAAAACTATATGAAACGATTGGAGTACGAAAAACTACATCAATATTTGGAGTATTGGACATTGGACATTGGGTAACTGGGAAATTAGGCTAACACTATTTATCAGTAGAATAAAAATTACAATAAAATCAATTTATAATAAAATACAAATTAACATAAGTTATTGATAATGAGTATTTTATATAATTTTCCAGTTTCCGAATTCCCCAATGTCCAAAGTCCAGTTGGAGTACAAGAATAAATAATTTAATTTTTATATTATAATTATTTTAATTCAATTAAAAAATTGTTAATCCCTATTGTACAAAAAATTAAAAGGCAAAAATTGAGTTTTAACATCAAAAAAATAACCTAAACTCACCCAACTTTTAAACACTGCCTATATGAAAAAATATATTACTTATACATTTATATCATTATTTTACACCAATACTTTCCATGCACAAGATATTGAATTAAGAAACCCCTCATTTGAAGGAGAACCTCAGGTGAGTAATTTGCCTGACGAGTGGCGAAGCAGAGGTACACTGGGATATTCTGATCCCGACACGCAACCCAATGAGGTTTTTGAAGTCTCCAAACCCGCCAAACATGGCAAGACCTACATCGGTATGGTCACGCGGGCAGACGATTCTTACGAAGCCATTACCCAATATCTTGAAAGTCCGTTGAGAGCAGGAGAGCATTACGAATTGAGTTGCTATCTGGCGCGTTCTGATTCATATTATAGTGGTACACGACAAAATCCGAACCTTAAAAAACAGCATACTCAAGCCATAAAATTAGAGGTGCTTGGTGCGAATGCGCTCAGAGGCAACACCGACATACTGGATAAAAGCCCCGAAATAGACCACGAAAAATGGGAAAAATATACTTTTGAATTAAAACCCGAAAAAGACTATCATTATATCGTATTTCAAGCCTCTTGGATTACTCCCTCACTTGTTTCTTATATCGGCAATGTATTGATAGATGACTGTTCTGTTATCAAATGTATCACCTGTGAAGAGGAGGAAGTGATAGCAGAATACGAACAAGAGGAAGAAGAACAAGAGGAAGAAGTAATAGAAGCAGAGGAAGAAGAAGTAATAGAAGCGCAGGAAGAGGAGATAGTGCTAATATCTTCACAGCCGGACAATTCAGATAAAATAGAAGAACCACTTGTCGAAGAATCTCCCGTCATTTTTGATTCGGACGAGACAAAGACGAATGATGATATAGAGGAAGAACCCACTAAAGATTTGGCAGATGATACTACAAATATTGTAATAACTATGCCCGAACCTGAACCTGAGCCGAAGGACACAATTAAAGTAGGTGATATTTTTAAATATGAAACTATCAGCTTTGAAAAAACATCAGCAGATTTGACGGATGATTCTGCACAGTCACTCAATGAAATATTTGATTTTTTATATCAAAATCCCGATTTTATTGTAGAAATAGGCGGACATACAAACATGCGAGGAGGATATAGTTACAGCGAAGAGTTATCACAAAAGCGTGCCGAATCTGTCATGCGTTATCTTATCCAAAAAGGTATCGACAAAGAACGCATGAGCGCAAAAGGGTATGGAAAAGAACATCCCATCGTTAAGGATGAAAAGAACTTTCAGGATAAAAGAAAAAATCAACGGGTAGAAATCAAAATCCTTAGTATAGGGAAATAGTTTTGTATTGCTCAAAACTCAATTCCCAAAGCTCTTTTTGTAGGTAGCCACATTCCCCCTTGCATCCTCGACGGTCAGCACAAGGCGGTGTTTACCCTTCGGTATTCGTCCGTCAAATCTGTGGGTGAGTTGGTCATTTTTTTCATCATATTCCATCAAAATCCACTCATCGTCCACCGTAGCGCGATAGCTTTTGATACCGGAAAAATCATCGGTAATATTGAAAATCATCCGATAATTTTTTTTCATCGTATTAGCAATTTTTGAGACCTTGATACTTGGCGCAATCGTATCCAACATCACCGTCAGATTACCAAGTTCGCGGGTAGTAGCTTTGAGCATATCGCCCTCCCAACGATGCCCCGAAAGACATTCTTCATCCAGCCCTTCGGGGCAAGAAGCAATCACCGCTTTATCGCGCAGATGCTCCGGCAAATCCACCGGACGAATGCCCACCGTAAAATATCGGTGCATCGGAATTATCCGGTCTCCGAGGTGATAAATCGGCGAATAGGTATCATCCGATTTTTCATAACTGACTTGATAATTCAAATATAAATCTTCATAAAAAGTACCTTTCGGAAAATCAACTTCAAAGTCGCCGTTTTGAATCAAATTACGTTCTGTGTATGGCAGCAGGTAATTATAACTTTGTTGTACGTCTTGTGGTTTCACTTCTGCGCGGCGAATGTAGAAGCGTAATTTCGAAGTATTCTCATAACTGTCTTTGACAATGTATTCGATTTTTTTCGCCCGATTTTTTTCCAACTCAATCACACCCTCGTCCACCATATTATCATACACCGATAGGCGATTTCCGGGCAAGCGATAACAACGGTTAAAATAACTTCGATTGGTGACACGCTCGCCGTAGTCGCAATGAGCATTGATGTAGCGGGTTTCATCAAAAGAAATTTCATTCATCTGAAAACTATAATGCAGCGAATCATCCACATACATCTCCATCGAATAAATGCCGTTCCAATTCGATACATTATTCATAAAATCAAATGCCTTCAAAGCCAAACCCACGCGCCACGCCCCCACACGCAAGGTATCGCCACCAACATAATAACCGTATTTACCTTTTTTAATATCAAATTTTTTGCTCTCCAATTCTCGTAATTCCGGCGTTAGCGAATAGACTTTAAGCTGCGTGATTCGAGGTGCGACATCATCAGCCAATTTAAGCCCAAACAGCAGCGGATTAATCGCTTTTTCAGTTTTCGTATTGCGTATTTCAAAATGTAAATGTGTACCGAATGACCGCCCCGAAGTTCCCATATAACCGATAAGGTCGCCTTTTTTAAAGGCAATTTCTCCGGCAGCCGGATACAAATCTACACGAAATTGTTGTTTTTCGTATTGTCGTTTTTTTACATATTTCGCTATCGTATCATTATATTTGTACAGGTGAGCATAAACCGATGTGTAGCCATTTGGGTGGTCAATATAGACGACATTGCCATAGCTATTTGGCAGGGCTTTGACGCGCGACACGTAGCCGTCTGCCACTGCGTAAATATTGTCGCCCACACCTTTCAGCGGCTTGATGTCAATACCTGCATGGAAGTGATTGGGACGCAACTCGCCAAAAGTGCCGGAAAGTTTCATAGCATAATCCACCGGAGAACGAAAATAATCCTGCGGATAAGTATGCTGCTGCGTAAACGTAAAAGCTGTAATACCTAAAACAAGAAGGGCGAAAGCGATATATTGGATGCGATGATTCATTAGGCGGCAAAGATAATAAATTCTCAACTTCAAACTCAATAGCAACTTCAAACTCAAAATTAAGTTCAAAATTAAGTTCAATTCCAATTTTTAATTTGCCTTTGGCAAATTCTTATTTGAAGTTGAAGTTGAAGTTGAAGTTGAAGTTGAAGTTGAAGTTGAAGTTGAAGTTGAAGTTGAAGTTGAAGTTGAGGTTGAGGTTGAGGTTGAGGTTGAAGTTGAAGTTGAGAATTTACCGATTTTTCATTCAACAAATATGCCGTAAAAACATGACTTATTTATACTGCAATCAAAGATAGTATTACTGACCAAGCCCAGATGAGTAGTAAAAGCATCAATATAAGACTTCCAATACCCAACCACATACCTATTTTACCGAATTTATCGGTCTTACTACCACTTTTATCTTGTGCTACTGCACCTGTAACTGTAGCCGCAATCGCTGTTGCGACACCAAGTGCGCCAATATAAGGTATAAGCAAAATAGGTAAAGATATACTACCCAAAATCAAAGCAGCAAGTGCCAAACCGGATGCTTTTTCTTCCGGGTCTCGTTGAGCTTGTTTTTTGAGTTTTTTCTTTGCTCTTTTCAAGACGATTCGCTCTGCGAAGTTGAGTTTTCTACCAAGTTCGCGCTCCAAATTGTCTTTGTCTAATGCCTGTTCTATGTCAGCGGTTGTTGATTTTTCAACAGGTGAAACAGGAGCCGCCAATGCCCATGTAAGCGAAAGTACAAGCACTAAACTTGTATAAAAGATAGTTTTAATCGTTTGCATAATTTTAAAAAATTAGATACGAGGAAATAATTTGATTTTAATGATAATCGAGAGCTTGTTAATTATGGTTAAATTATAGATTGAGGTAAAAACTAAAGGAGTTGATATAAATTATGACAACAATATATGTGCCTTTTTTAGCTTAATGGCAATAAATTATCGTAATAATATGTTTTGCAACTTCAACCTCAACTTCAAATAAAAATAAAAATTTGCCTTTGGCAAATTGAAATTGAGGTTGAGGTTGAATTTGAGGTTGAATTTGAGGTTGAACTTGCTACCATTCAAAGCCCCCAACTATCTGTATGCGAATGCGAGTGCAATTCTTCTCCGCAGTATTTGCAATACTCAGCATCGGCATCATGCCCGTCGTGTGAGCAGGTGGGGCAATGTTGGGTAGAGACTTCGCTACTTTTTTTAACATTCACAATTTCGGAAGTGACGATGCCCGTAGGTACGGCAATCACGCCATAACCCATAATCATGACAATAGCTGCGAGGAATTGTCCGAGTGTAGTGGTGGGCGCAATATCTCCATAGCCCACAGTGGTCAGGGTAACAATCGCCCAATAGACACTACGCGGAATACTGGTAAATTGTGTACCGTTGGTGCCGCCCTCCACCAGATACATGACCGAACCAATAATCAAGACCATCAACAAAATAAAAACCAAAAAAACCGTTATTTTGGCACGACTCGCACGTAAGGCAGCGGTAATGACTGCACCTTCATTAAGAAAATGCCCAAGTTTGAAAACACGAAAAACACGCAGCAATCGCAATGCCCGTACAATGGCAAGATAATGCGAACCGTCAAAGAAAAACTCAAGGTAAGTCGGGATGATTGCCAATAAATCAATCACACCGAAAAAACTCGTCGCATAAGCCATCGGGCGGCGCACGCTCAATAGCCGGAGAATATACTCAATCGTAAAAGCAATGGTAAAGACCCATTCCAGGGCAATCAGAAAAGTACCGAAGCGTTCCTCGATATGCGATACGGTTTCGAGCATCACAGCGAGCACACTGCCGATAATAAAAATCAACAACCAAACATCGAACAGCTTACCCATTCGGGTATCTGCCTCGAATATAATTTCATGCAATTTCTCACGCCAGGGTGAGAGGGGTTTTACTTTGTAAGTCATTTTTTTAGCTTTGAGTCATAGCAAATACGTCACAAATGTACATGATTTCAGTACGAAATGTCAAGTAAAATCGCATGTTTAGAATAGTAGAGAACACTTTGATTTTAAATGTTAATTAATGTAAAATTTAAAATAATAAATGTAAAATATAAAAGTTATATAACGTGAAAATGCTACAAACATTTCTTATTTCATTGATTTTAAAATAATTAAATAATCAAATTATTTAAATGTATTGTTTGTGTACTATTGATGCTTTTATATTTTACATTTATTATTTTACATTTTACATTTAAAAAAAAAGTATCAACTACTTTCAAAGGAAATTTAAACATGCTAATAAAGTTGCCAATTTATATGATATTTCTTACCTTTGTTGTCCTTTTTAAAATATTAAGACACAAAAAAGTAATTGACCATAGATCAATTGCATAAAATATATAGTAATGAAACGGACATTTCAACCATCTAGAAGAAAAAGAGCCAACAAACATGGCTTCCGTGAGCGCATGAGCAGCAAAGCCGGACGCAAAGTCTTGGCACGTCGTCGCAGCAAAGGACGCAAAAAATTAAGCGTCTCTGATGAGCGTCGTTTGAAATATTAGTGATTATCAGTTCATAGTTGTTGGTTCATAGTTCATAGCTTGAACTAATTACATTTAGATAATTAACTATCAAGACACAAATCCCTGACTCATTCGTTTTACATAAAAAAATAAAAACCGGAAGTTGATTGATTCAACTTCCGGTTTTCTTGTTTGTGGAGTGTATAGAGTTTATGGAGTTTATAAAGTGTATAGAGGACAAACTTTATAAACGCTGTAAACTTTATAAACTCTATAAACTCCATAAACTAAATCGGTGAATTATACATTTAAAAAAGGCGAGCGGCTCAAACGGCGCAAACTCATTCAGCGGATGTTCAACCGCGAGGGGAAGTCTTTTGTAGTGTATCCTTTGCGAGTGATTTGGTTGGAGGCAGAATTGGATAGTCCGTATCCTGCCCAATTTGCTTTGAGTGTACCCAAACGCACTTTTCCAAAAGCAGCACATCGCAATCTCCTCCGTCGGCGCATCCGCGAAGCCTACCGACTCAATAAACATCAATTGTATTCATCATTGGAAAATCAAGACAAGCAATACGCACTGATGATTATTTATACCGCAAAAGAGACGCTACCTTATAAAGATATTGAAAAAGCTATGAAAAAAATTATCCGAAAATTTGAAAAAATGTAATTCGTTGATTCGTTTCTTAATTCATTGGTAATCTGACCCCCAAACCAAAACGTCATTGTACTATCGACACTTTTACATTTTAAATTTTCCCGATAGCTATCGGGATTACATTTTTCATTTAAAAATATGTCACTTCTTCAGACGTTCTTTAATCGCTTTAACTTCTCTTGGTAATCGCTTTGAAGCGCGGTAGTGATTAAACCATTCTTTGGCTTCGATTGCCGGCGCGCCGAAGTAGGCTTGTCCGCCTGTCAGACTACGCGATACGCCCGACTGTGCATATACTTCCGTACCTTCTCCAAGATGCAATCGTGCCGCTACACCGACCTGTCCCCATAGTTTTACATTATCTTCGAGTACCGTTTTACCTGCAATTCCGACTTGCGCTGCAATAACACAATTTTTACCAATCACCACACCATGCCCCACATGCACCTGATTGTCAAGTTTGCTGCCTGCACCTATCACTGTATCGCCCGACACGCCTTTGTCAATCGTACAGCAAGACCCGATTTCCACATCATCTTCAATCACCACTCGTCCGCAAGAGTGCATTTTTTCGTATCGGTCTCCGTAGGGTTTATAATAAAAAGCATCCGAACCCACCACCGTTCCTGCATGTATGACTACCCGCTCGCCTACTGTTGTCCCTGAATGTACGACCACATTGGCGCGTATATGTGTACCCGCACCTACCTGCACATCATCGCCCAAAATGACATTGGGTTCGATGATAGCCGTAGGATGTACCTTTGCCGTATCACTGACCTGTACGCTTAACGGACGTGCAGGTGCATAGTGTTTCGTCAGGGTATTGTATGCGGCAAAGGGGTCGTCGCACAACAATAAATGTTTGCCCTGTGGAGGAACTACACGCTGATTGATAAGGATAAAAGTGGCGGCTGACTGAAAGGCTTTTTTAAAATATTTGGCAACATCTACAAACATCAAATCGCCGGATTCGACCTTGTGAATCTCATTGATGCCCATGACTAGAGTATTGGCATTACCAATAATCTCGGCATTCACCAAACGGGCAATTTCTGATAAAGGAACGGGAACGGTTAGTCTCATATTTATCGAAATTTAAGACAAGTTTATCTGATTGGTTGGCACTTTATACGATATTAATTTTACACAAAATATAAGTAAGCCGTTTGGTAAACTTTTCAAGTTTGCTAAACGTAGGCAGGGTACTGAAATTTATAATTAGCTAAAAATCAGCACATTACTTCTCTGATAGCTATCGGAGACCAAACTTTTTGAAGTTTAGCAAACGGAGTATTTATATTTTGTTTTCATTTTTAAAATCAGATTCCAAAAATATCAAAACTTTTATGATTTAGATGAACTTGTCAAATTTAAATGTAAAAAAGGTAAGGAGAGGTAAGATAATAAATTTAAAATATAATAACGAGCGGTATAAGATTTATTTTTTGAATATCGAATAGGGGAATGTCGAATGATGAAGGATGCCCACTTCGACATTCGACATTCCCCTGTTCGTTATTCAAACTAATATTGATGCTTACCTCTCGACCAACCTTTTTGTTCTAAGTATTTATTGCCATCTTCGGCAGCGGGGTCTTCGAGTTGTGTTCCCATACTGTCGTTCCACCTGTTGAGGTAGCCAAATAGGGCAATGACTCCAAGAATCTCAACGATTTCTCCGTCGTTCCAATGTCGGCGTAGATTTTCGGCAATCTCGTCATCTACGGCATTGGGGATGGAGGAGGCGGCTATCGCAAAATCAAAAACGGCTCGCTCGGCATCTGTAAAAGCATCGTAGGTTTTGTACTCCCAGATGTGGTGGAGCTTGTCCTCGTCGGAGCCATACCGTTCGGCGGCACGTATGGCGTGGGCTTCGCAGTAGCGGCATCCGGCGGTCATACTGGAGAGGTAAGCCAACTGGCGTTTTAAGGCACTTGTCACACGACCTTTATTTTCCATAACGGCACGATTCATTTCCAAAAAAGCACGGGCAATGCGCGGACGGTGCATCATGGTAAACAAACTATTGGGCGTAAAGCCCAAGGTCTCTTCATAAAAAACTGCCATTTCTTCGGCTTCTTTGTTCGCATTGCGGTCAAGGGGGAATACTAAAGGTCTTTTCATTTTATTGATTTATGTTATATGTGAAAAATGTAAAATATAAGGTGCATTTTATCTTTTGGACAGAATGGGAATTAGGGAACTGGGAAATTAGGTTTAATTTTATAAAGCATTGATTATCAATTGTTTTATTTTTATTATTAAAACAAAATATGTAAATAATTATTTTTTATAAAATTCTATAATAAAGTTCCGATAGTTATCGGGATTACCGAATTTCCAAATTCCCCAATTTCCTCTGTCCAAAGTCCAATTTATCTTGATAATATCATATTTTTTCCGAATTTAGGTTAAAACTCGTCAGATATTTTCAAAATTCACCGATGATGTCATATTATCAAATAATCGGTGTCTTCTAAAACAGCATTCGTCTGACAACTAAACCACCTAAAAAACTTGGGGGCTACATATTCAACTTGGGTTAAGTAAAAAAAACACGAAATACGATATAATATTCTGAAAATTAGCTGATTTTTAATTTAAAATTTCCAAACATGCTCTTAAAAAAATAACTTTATCATACTACATCGCCACTTTTACATTTTACATTTATTCTTTTACATTTCAATCTCTGTTCTATCGACGCTTTTACATTTTTCATTTCAAAATAGCATGTCCAATCGCGCATTGCAGACACTTTTTCGGGCTACAGTATTCATTTTTTAATTGAATGAGCGCTTGGGTGTGGTAAGCGGATTCGGGTGTAATGCCCAAGGTTTGCCAGTCGCGGATGATCTTATTGTTTTCGGGTGGCAGGGCTTCCATGAAGGTCATAGCTTTTTTTGTGGCAGATTCATCATCGCGTATTTTACCATATAAAAATAAAAACGGCACTATCGTATTAATGATAATCAGATGAATGGTCTTTTTACCCAATGATTTTTTAATATGTTTGGAATCTTTATCAAATACATAATGCGATTGCCAATATTCGGACATCTCGACATCAAATAGTGCTTCAATATCCTTAATACCCGCAGCATCAAGTACATGACTAAACAGGCGATTGGAGCGATGCGTTAGGGCAGCAAATTGCGCGATACGTATAGTCGGGAAATTTGCCGGACGCAGACGCAGAAACTGCCAATTGTGTTTGGCGATAGGATTTAGCTGGTATTTTTTTTGTAAAAAACTGTATTCTTTTTGTAGTTCTTTCGGATAATTATCGCTTAGTTTTTCTGTTAAAAATCCAGCTTGACCGAACAGTAAGGCTTCGAGTTGAGTGAGGTTGTCACCATGTTTGGCTAATATTTTTTGTGGGAGTGTTCGCGCTACCCGTCTGAATGGTTCGGCATTGATGCGTGCGCCGAAATTGGCAGCCAAAGACCTGTAAAAAATCTCTTCCCAATCGCCGTTTTTATGATCCAGTTGTGCTGCAATATCTGCTGATTTTCGTTCCAGCCGCTCTATCATCAGGCGTTCTATCCATGCTGTTTTGGTGAGTTCGGAGACAGCGGAAAAGTGTGGCGAACAAGGAATATTATCTTCATTTTCAATGAGTTGCAGATATTTTTTTGCGAGTTGTTCGTCAAAACGACCTTTCAATTCAAGGCAGGGAATCGGCTCACCTGTGCTACGAAAAGCAGGCGCATTTTCCTCATATACCACATGTAGCACCACCGAATCGTAAGCCTTATCGTGCTGATGTTGGTGCAATTGCCAATCGTGACTGAACAGGTGTATTTCTACATTTCCCGCCCATTTGGTATCGCCTATTTGCAGTCGGGCATCCGTAAAATCAGGACCGCCATCGGTATTGTATGCGCCAGTATCGTACAGCGTGACAGGCTCGCCCTTGGTGGTCTGCAAATCGTTTAAGGCAAATTTTTTCATTCGCCACAGGTAGTGCAAAAATTCTTCTTTGAAAGGTGGATTTCGAGACATGGTTATTGATATATTTGATGGTATAAATTCCGAAAAACAGATACCAAACGCCGGATTTTACCGTTAATAAATCATTGGAATTTCAAACACCGGCATTTGCCGATATAGTGAGATAGGCAAATATATTAAAAATATACACGCAAAATACAATCAATTCACGAATTGACCAATCAAGTTATTTACTTTCTTTTCCTTATATTTGCCATACGAAAAAAATGAATCATGTTAATCTCATTTTTTAAAATATTTTTTCAATGAATATATTACTGCTCGGCAGTGGCGGACGCGAACATGCTTTTGCTTGGAAACTAACTCAAAGTCCTTTGTGTGAACAGTTGTACATTGCGCCCGGCAATGCAGGTACTGCACAGCATGGGGTAAATGTACCTTTGGAGGCTGATGATTTTGACGGCTTGAAAAAATTTGTACTGAAGAATAACATTAAAATGCTGGTGGTCGGACCGGAAGTACCGCTCGTAAAAGGTATCTATGATTTCTTTGCGAAGGATAAAAAATTGAAAGGTATTCCGGTCATCGGACCTTCGCAGGCAGGTGCAGAACTGGAAGGTAGTAAGTCTTTTGCCAAAGAGTTTATGAAGCAATTTGAAATCCCTACGGCGAGCTATTGTACTGTAAATCAAGAGAATGTAGAGGACGGCATTATTCATATTGTTTCCGGCAAATTGCCTGTGGTACTCAAAGCCGACGGCTTGGCAGCGGGTAAGGGCGTAGTCATTATTAATGATTTTGTAGAAGCCACACAGATGTTGCGCGATATACTCAATGGCAAATTTGGCGAAGCCGGAAAGAAGGTCGTGGTGGAAGAATTTTTGAAAGGTATTGAGTTCTCTGTTTTTGCACTGACCGATGGAGAACACTACGTATTATTGCCCGTAGCGAAGGATTATAAGCGCATAGGAGAAGGCGATACAGGGCTGAATACGGGCGGTATGGGCGCAGTTTCGCCGGTGCCTTTTGTGGATGATGCGCTGATGCAAAAGGTAGAAGAACGCATTATCCGACCTACGATTTATGGTATCAAAAAACGCGGAATGGTCTATAAAGGCTTTATCTTTTTCGGACTTATCGCTGTGGACGGCGAACCATACGTGATAGAATATAATTGCAGAATGGGCGACCCCGAAGCCGAAGTCGTACTTCCACGACTGAAAAACGACCTTGTCGAACTTTTTCAAGCGACACACAACGGCACATTGAATATTCAAAATATAGAACAAGACCCTCGCGCTACTGCCGCCGTCATGCTGGTGAGTAATGGCTATCCCGAAATTTATGCCAAAGGCAAAGTGATGACAGGTATGGATGAAGTCCAAAGTAGTCTGCTTTTTCACGCAGGCACACAAGCAGATGGTGAGCAAATTCTGACCAATGGCGGGCGCGTTATGGCAGTGACTTCTTATGGCGATACGATTCAAGATGCCATTGATGCCTCTAATAAAAACGCAGAAGTCGTTGATTTTGAGGGTAAAAAATATCGTACGGATATTGGCTTTGACCTGACGAAGGGAATGTAAAATGTAGAATAATAAATTTAAAATGTAAAAGTGGTCGATAGTACGTATTTTTTTATTTTAAAAATTATAATATTTTTTAATAATAAAAATAAAAACTGCATTTGTTCGATATATTTTGGCATATTTAAATTTCGCAGAAAATGTAGTTGATACTTTTTTGACTTCATTTTAAAATAAAAAAAATATTTAAAACCCCGTTGTATCTTGTAAATCATAGTAACTCTTGAAGATACGGACTGATGCCAAACCCACCCGAACCCACTGCTAAGGGGCGATCATCACGAACCTCTATCTGCTCGTAGTGCGTTTTTATCTTTTTTTTCATAGGTGTCTTAGGCAAATCTCCAACACTCTTTTGAAGTAAAGAGTTCCCTAAGCCAACTATCATTTCATCGAAGGTTTTCTCATATTCATAGCCATCTGTTTGACCAACTTGACTTTCCTGCCAAGCATCAAATTTTGACCAGGCGGCTTCCATAAAATCTGCTTTTGCTTATTTTTGACATAAATAGTATTTTTGGCAAAATTAAAAATTTGTCCTGCACCCAATTTGCCTGTGTCCAAAATGTAAAGCCAAGAACAACCCACCGACAAATTGGAACAAAACTTGTCATTTTCCATTCCAAATACAAATTAATATCTGAAACATGATGACCCAAAAAACGTTATTATTATGTGAAAATCAGTCAATCCTGATACCAAATTAGTATGTTTGTGCGTCATTCAAGGACAATGATTGAATGAGCGAATGATTGAATGAGTGAATAAAGCACTGTTTATCAATTAGTTAGTTCAAAAAATATTGTCAGGCTATTTTTGTCTTATTACTTATATAAGCAAAACCAATCACCGGTTACTAATCACTAAATTATGAAATATATAATTCTTGTCATTACTTTACTGACCTTCGGGCTTCATGCCCATGCGTCGTATATGTTTATCCCGATGGACGAAAACCAAAAAAACCACCTCAAAGCCTACGGTATTGCCTATTGGGTATTGGAAGCCGAACAGGAAGTCTATTGGTTGCTCAATTATAAAGGCGGCAGTTTTGCATTTAAAAATAATGTAAAAATACAGGAAGAATGTGTGGCGCGGGATGTCTCATTCAAGATTATTCCCGATGCCCAATACACCAAAATACTGGAAGAAATCAGCAATCCAGAAGTCAATATGGATGTCATCAAACTTGAAGTGGCACCAAAGGTGGCTGTATATACGCCGGAGGTCAATGCCAAAGGTGAAACCATACAGCCGTGGGACGATGCGGTGACGCTTGTACTCACGTATGCCGAAATTCCTTACGAAATAGTTTACGACACACAGGTACTCGAAGGCAAGCTGCCGGAGTACGATTGGCTACACCTGCACCACGAAGATTTTACAGGGCAATATGGTAAATTTTATAATTCGTACAAAAACCACGCATGGTACAGAGACCATGTCAAAAACATGGAAGCCTTGGCAACACAACATGGTTTCAAAAAGGTCTCGCAACTCAAACTGGCGGTGGTCAAAAAAATTCAAGAATACGTAGCCGGCGGTGGATTTATGTTTGCTATGTGTTCAGCTACAGACACTTACGACATTGCGCTTGCCGCCGAAGGCTTGGATATATGCGACCACATGTACGACGGCGACAAGCCCGACCCTGCCGCTCAAAGCAAACTGGATTTTTCCAAAACCTTTGCTTTCAAAGAATTTACATTGGTCAAAAATCCCTTGCAATACGAATATTCATCCATTGACGTGACGCAAGGCAGAAAAGTACCTATGAAAATGGACTACTTCACCCTCTTTGATTTTTCTGCCAAATGGGATCCCATTCCTTCCATGCTGACGCAGTGCCACACACGCACCGTCAAGGGATTTATGGGGCAAACAACAGCCTTCAAAAAGAAAGAAGTCAAGTCGGGTGTACTCATTATGGGCGAAAATAAATCTGCCGGAGAAGCCCGTTATATACATGGCGAGGCAGGTTTTGGCACTTGGACTTTCTACGGCGGTCACGACCCCGAAGATTACCGCCACCTTGTACACGACCCACCTACCGACCTCAATCTGCACCCCAATTCTCCGGGCTATCGCTTGATTTTGAATAATATCCTCTTCCCCGCAGCCAAGAAAAAGAAGCGTAAGACCTAGTTTGTGATTAGCTTGATAGAACTTGAATACTAATTGTAGTCGAATATATAGAAACTCCTTTGTTATTTTAAAAAATGATAGAGGAGTTTTTGTATTTTTGGCATTTACAATGAGTGAATGAGCGAATGAATAAATGAGTGAATAATTTACTGTTTATCAGTTCGTTAATTCAAAAATTATGAATAGATTTTTTGTGAAAGCAAATCACGAATCAACGAATCACTAAACCATGAGTCAACTCACTACGAAGAAAAACCAATTTGGTACCTCACCCGTATTTTTCACTGCCATATCTACAATATTGGGGGCGGTCATGTTTTTACGATTTGGTTATGCGGTCGGTAATGTGGGGCTATTGCTCACCTTTGCGATTATCCTGATTGGTCATGCGGTGACGATACCTACGGCGATGGCATTGGCAGAAATAGCCACCAATCAGAAAGTAGAAGGCGGGGGCGAGTATTTTATCATTTCGCGCTCCTTTGGTTTGGTGGTCGGGGCAACGGTGGGCGTGGCTTTGTATGTGTCGCAGGCGATTAGTGTGGCATTTTATGTCATTGCATTTGCAGAGGCGTTTAAACCTTTGGCGGCTTATCTGGCGGCGAATTACGATATGCCTTCCCAACTCGAATGGCTACTTTTACAGAAACAAACCGTAGCCATTCCCGCTTTGTTTTTACTGACGGCAGTGGTGCTGACCAAAGGCGCGGATTTGGGCGTGAAAATGCTCTACATCGTAGTGGCAATATTGACTTTTGCTTTGATTTCCTTCTTTTTTGGCTCTACGGAATACGCTGCGGGCGAAGGCGCGAGTGTGGTAGAGCGTGTCTCTAATCCTGATAATTTCTTTATCGTTTTTGCGATTATTTTTCCGGCTTTTACGGGCATGACGGCGGGTGTAGGCTTGTCGGGCGACCTCAAAAATCCAAGTCATTCTATACCACTCGGCACACTTGCCGCTACGCTCGGCGGCATGGTGATTTATGTTTTTATTGCTATAAAATTGTGGTCATCGGCTTCTCCGGCGGCACTGGCGGATACCGATACGCTCGTCATGTCGAGCATTGCCTGGCAGGGTTGGTGGGTGATTCCTTTGGGTTTGGCAGCAGCTACGATTTCCTCTGCGCTTGGCTCGCTGATGGTGGCACCGCGTACGCTACAAGCCATAGCGCGAGACAGCGTACTGCCCAATACGCGCATGAACGGCTGGCTTTCACGAGGCACAGGCAAGCGCGACGAACCCTTCAATTCATCGGTCATTACGATTGTGATTGCCCTATTTTTTGTGGTCATGGGCGATATTGATTTTGTAGCGCAGATTATCTCCATGTTCTTTATGCTGACCTACGGTTCGCTTTGTCTGATTTCTTTTTTACAACATTTTGCTGCCGACCCTTCCTACCGCCCGACCTTCAAATCAAAGTGGTATCTCTCACTCATGGGTGCGCTGGCTTGTCTGGGTTTGATGTTTTTTATGAACCCTATTTATGCTCTGCTTGCTCTGATGCTCATGGTCGTTATGTATATCGTTATTTCTTATTATAATAAAGATAAACAAAATATGGCGGTCATTTTTCAGGGTGCTATTTTCCAGTTGAGCCGCCAATTACAGGTCTTTGTACAAAAATCGGAAAAAGAGCAAAACTTGAACTGGCGACCTTCGGTGGTTTGTATTTCTGAGGATTCTTTCGAGCGAATTTCTGCCTTTCAGTTGCTAGGCTGGCTCTCCAAAAAATACGGTTTTGGTACCTACATACACAAGGTGGAAGGCTACCTCTCCAAGAAAACGAATGAGGAAGCCCAAGAAGCACAGGAACGTCTCATCAAAATGGCAGAAACCAACGATAGCAATGTCTATATTGATACCCTTGTGAGTCCGTCTTATACCTCCGCGATAGCGCAGGTGGTACAATTGCCGGGGATTTCGGGCAAGGAAAATAATGCTTTGATGTTTGAATTTTCCAAACAAGCACCGCAAAATATTGAGGCTATTATTGATAATTTCAAACTCATTCGCTCTGTTGATTTTGATGTATTGATACTCGCAAGTAGCGAAAAAGGTTTTGGTTTTAAACACGCCATTCATATTTGGATGACCTCAAATGATTATGAAAATGCGAATTTGATGATACTCTTGGCATACATTATTTTGGGGCATAGCGAGTGGTCGAATGGTATGATTAAAATTTTCGCACTGCACCCGGAAGAGTCATTGGAGGAAGAACGCGAGCGATTATTTGAACTCACAAGGTCGGGGCGTTTACCGATTTCCTCTAAAAATATCGAACTCATTCCCCGCAAAACCGATGTTGATGCCAAAACGATTGTCAATGAAAAATCTACGGATGCCGACCTGACGATCATCGGCTTCCGCGCCGAATTGCTGAAACAAAAAGGCGTACAGATATTTGAAGGTTATGATGGTATCGGCAATGTCTTGTTTGTCAATTCGGCAGAGGAGAAGAAGATTAGTTAGAATGTAAAACGATGTCTCCCGTTTACTAAACTCTTTTGAAGTTTAGTAAACGGAGTGCATAAATATTGTTTTTATTTTAAAATAGCATCAAAGAAAAACGGACAATCCTACCTTTAAATCCTTAACATAATACCTAAATTGGAATGTTTTTAATGGTGAATGGTAAACTGTTAATGGTTAATTTTTTTTCGTGTATTATGATTTTTAATATATTGAAAATAATTAAAATACATTAAATAACTTGACAATGTCATGTTTAAAAAATAAAAATGTGTTTATACTTAAAATGGGATATTTTTTCCGAATTTGGGCTAAAACTCGTCTGACATTTAAACTTTACCGAAAAAATATGAGTTCATTGGTGAATTTTGAAAATGTCAGACGAGTTTTAGCCCAAATTCAAGGACAAACACTGAATATATTAAATAAAAACCGAACATGGCATTGTTAAGATAATTTCTTCATCAATACAAAAAATACCCCAACGTAGAGACGCGATTAATCGCGTCTCTACCGCGAATGTATCCACCAATTTTTTACAAAAAAAACATTTCACAAAAAAAATAATTTCAAAAATAATAATATTTATTATCACTAATATTTATTAATTTTACGATATTAATTTTTTCACAAAAATATATTGAAAAATAATGATAATTAAACGAATGATTGGCGTACTAATGTGCGCTTTAGTCCAATTGACTCTACATGCTAAGTCGGATTGGGTGAGAACAAATCCCGGTGGTGGCGGGGCGGTTTCGATGGTGACGGGTACTGCCAACGGAACGATTTTATCGGGTTCGGATTTGAGTGGTGTCTATAAATCAACCAATAACGGGCAATCTTGGACACCGATTGGTTCGGCACAGGGCTTGACGAGGACGCACATCACGAGCCTTGCGCCACATGCGAGCGATGGCAATACATTTTTTATTGGTACAAGTGCCGGAATTTTCAAAACAAATGATGGCGGAAATACGGTAACACAAGCAACTGTCGCAGTAGGCGCGAATAGCGGTTTGGGCTATGTAGAAGCCATTGAAATGTGCCATGTCAATCAAAACAAAGGCTATGCGGCACATCACGAATGGTGGAGTCCAAACCTGACGCTATTGAAGACGACTGACGGTGGCAATAATTGGTTTATATTGACCGGAAATGGCTTGCCTGCACAGGGCAGCGTCATGCGAATGATGGTGCATCCGCAGAATGATGATTTGGTCTATGCTTTGTTGGGAAAAGGCAGGTATAATTGCAGCGAACCGTGGCTGTACAAATCAACGGATGGCGGTTGGAATTGGACGAGAATAGCGCAAGGGCTTGGCGATATTTTGGATTTTGATTTGCATCCGACCAACCAACAAATTGTCTTTACGAGTAACTTTCAATCGAATGGCTGCAATACCAATGGAGTTTGGGATTATGCAGGCGGCAATGCCGGTACGGGCGCATTGCATCGCAGTGATAGCGGTGGTACGGGCTATTATCAAATCGGCGATTATACGGGTTTTATCAATGTCAATCCGAACTATCCGAATGAAATCAGTGTAACCAATTTTATATTTGCATTGAATGATCCCAATGGCTTGATGGGAACTTGGAAAACATGGGACAATGGTAGCTCATGGTTTCAAACAGGGAGTTTGACCAACTGGGTAAAAGGTTGGCCCGTCATGCAATATGCTTATGTCAGTAGTTTTTACGGCTTCAATAAAACGGTAACAAAAGATGAGTTTAATCCGGGAAATTATTACGCTACTTATGGCGGATGGGCGTGGGTGACATCGGACGGCGGAGCTAATTTTACCAATGTTGCCACAACAGAAATCAGTCCCGGAAAACATATCTCTACGGGCATGGATAATATCAATGGAAATGCCATAGAAGTCAGCGATACCGACCCAAATACGATTTATGTGGGCTATTACGATTTGGGATTTTGGTACACGCGAGACAGGGGGCAAACGTGGACTTTTAGCATTCCTGACGAGGCTACATATCCCAACCACGTATGGTTTGCAGGCGGCGGTTCCAATGTCAATTTTATCGTAAATGACCCCGCAAGACCCAATGTAGTTTGGGCGACTTTCGGCAAAGAAGGCACATCAACAGACGGCGCAGTATTCAAAAGTACGGCTTATGGTGAAAACTGGCAAATCAGCAATACAGGCTTGCAATTGGTCGGCAATACGACGCATGGCATGTCGATAGATTTGAATAGTCCGGTCAGCAATCGAACTTTATTTGTGACGCAAGATGGCGATGTATTCAAATCAACCAACGATGGTGCGTCTTGGTCGATGGTGCTGAATAATGGCGGTTTGAAATTTACGGAAGTCGATAAATTTAATTCGCAATTGGTGTATGCAGGTGGAGAAAGTGGTTTTTGGCGTTCGACAAATGGCGGGGCAAACTGGACAGAAACCGGATTGCCCGAAATGCGTAACCAACAAAGCGGCGCGGCTTTTAGAGATGATATTGTTCCTACTTTTGAAGGAAATGGTGAAAAAGTTTGGAATGGTATTTTTGAAATTAAAGCCGACCCAAGCACTCCCAACCGCGTATATGCCACCGCTTACGGCGCAGGTAAAGGTATGTACAGAAGTAATGATGGCGGCGTGAATTGGGATAAATTATACCCCGATAATTATATGAGAGGTTTTGCCATTCACCCTTCAAATCCGAATACCTTATATATATCTTCTTCGAGTGCCTATCATTCGGGCGGCTATAAGACGGATTCAAAAGGTTTTTTGATGTCGGAAGATGGCGGAACGAATTGGACGACAATCAACTCAAATATGAGTTGGATTTTTGGCGGAAGAATGGAAATAGACAAAAGTGCGAATCCCCGACTCTGGGCATGGTCGCCCGGTACAGGCGTGCAATATACCGAAGTTGCCGGAGCTACTGCGGGGGGCTGCATTACGATAGATAATGACTTTAGCGATTGGTCGTCGATAGCTACGCTTTCCAATTCAAATGGATATACCATAAAAGCCGCTGACGATAATAACGCGCTTTATATTTATATCGACGGCAATATTGACCAAAGTTATCAAATGTTTTTGGATGCGGATAATGAAAATTCGACAGGAAGCGAATACACCGCAACGAATTGGGGCGGATTGGGTGCGAATATTCTCATAGAAAATGGCGACCTCTACACTTATAATGGTACAGGTTTCGATTGGACTTGGACCTATCAGGAAACAGTGAGTGCGAATAAAACAAGCGCAGGACTCGAATTGAAAATTGATAAATCTTTGTTCAATGCCAATGCCGTCAATTTCGGTTTCGTCACAAGAAATGCCGCTTGGACACAAACCGGATCCGCGCCCGCGAGTGCAGCGACACATGTCTTTTCCAATTCATTAAATTGTGATAATACTTGTATTTCTGTGGATGCCAATTTCAGCGATTGGTCGTCCGTTCCTGTCTTATCCAATTCCAATGGTTTTATCATGAAAACGGCGCACGATAATGATAATTTTTATATTTATGTGAATGGTAATTTGGACACCAATAATCAATTCTTTTTGGATGCAGACAATAATAGTTCGGGTGGCAACGAATATATCAGCAATAATTGGGCAGCAACAGGTTTTAATTATTTGATACAAAATAATTCGCTATTGTCTTATACGGGTACGGGCGCAGATTGGACTTGGAGTACGGGTTCGCCTGTGAATGTACAAAAAACCGCCACTGAAATAGAAGTAGAAATCGACAAATCCTTATTCACGACCAATACCGTCAATTTTGGTTTCGCTACAAGGGATGCAAATTGGGCGCAAGTCGGATTCGCACCCGCCACGCTGCCTGCGACTTATGACCTCTCTACGCCTTCCGCTTGTGGTGCTAATAATAATGTCGGAGATTGTCTTGATGCGGATGGCGATGGTCTATGCGATATTGCCGAACACATCATCACGTCTTTCGATACCATAGAAGTCATCCCCAATCCACTGGCAGATAAAGTCGTCGTTAATGGTGTTTTTGATGATTATACCATTCATGTACTTGATGCCAATGGCGGATTAGTCACCAACTACACAGGCATGACCCCACCTCTGACGATTGACCTCAATACGCTGGCAACGGGTATTCATTTTATCCATATCACGCATAATCAAAATAGTCAGCTAAGTCTTCGAAAGATGATAAAAATGTAGTGGATAATGATTAACGGTTAATGATTAATGATTAATTTTTTAGAGAAATTTATTAATCAATATGTTCGCCAAATTGATAATTGATAATTGAGAGTTGATAATTTATTTATTTTTTATTTCATAAAAAACTTATAATTAAATAATTACAAATTATAAAATAAAATTAGTTATCAATTATACATTCTCAATTCTCAATTTGGCAAAGACATTTATTGATTATTAATATTAAAAATAGAACCGCCCCAACGTAGCGTAAATGTATAAATTCGCGCTATGTTGGGGCGGTTTTGTTTTATTCGTTTAAATGGAATGATTGATTTGGGGGATTTGGTTGATTGAGTACGAATACTAATCTCTTAATCAACTCTGTTAAGTTCCATTTATCCTAACTACACTGGATATGGGTCTAAAATTAGTAAGAGGGGCGGTACTTGGAGCTATTGCGGCGCGGTTTCAATCCTACCTTACCTGGATATGGGTCTAAAAGAATTGAGATTGGACGGTGGGGATTCGTCGGCACTGCGTTTCAATCCTAACTACACTGGATATGGGGCTAAAAGGAGCATACCAGTTTCTTCCAATTGGCTATCGAACGGTTTCAATCGTACCTAAAATGGATAATACAATACTCATTCACTCGGAAATTCCGTAGGTATTTTATTGGGGTCTTGACGTGTATCAAAAATGTAAACGACGACAATTCTGTCTTTGTCCGGTTCGATTTTGTAGTAAATTCTATAACGCTCTACCAATCGAAAGCGATGTTCATACGGGCTGTCGGCTTCAAAGTATCTTCTGCCTAACTCCGGCATTTCAATCAATCTTTGAACATCCTCCAAAATACGAGTGCGTAATTTATTGGCGTATCTGTCGTATCCGTTATTGCTGTAATACGCACAGATTTCTTGTAATTGGGAGTAGGCAAATTCGGTGAACTGCAGCCTCATGGATTGGTCTTGTTTTCTTTTAGAATGTCTTCAATATCAATTAGTTTGCCTTCTTGAATTTGTTGCTCCGACAAAGCCATGCCTTCCCGAAACTCACCGCGTGTCAAGGGCGTACCATCGGGTTTTGAACCGATAATATCTTCGCTTGCCGCTTTTTTCAACAATACATTCACCGCTTGTATCAACTCAACATCGTCAGTGGCAAGTATCGTTTGAGCAATTCTTATTTTTTCTGTTTGAATATCCATATCAAATACTTTATTCAAAGATAAGGGTTTTTAATGATTAATGATTAACGGTGAATGATTAATACTAATCTAACGTGAAATAAAAAAAAACACATTAAATCATTAATACATTCATTAAACATTAATCATTATTTCCTACCTAAAATGGCTGATGGTTTAAAGACCACTTTTTCATAAGTGGTTCAAAATAAATGTTTTACACATTATAAAGTGGGGGTGTTTTTGTCATAATTCTGCAAAGTTCCCCGTGCAATTATTTTTATTTAATATGTTTTGCGAGTCAGTTTTATGTTTACTTTCGCTTGATGATAGCAAAGAAAAAATCTGTTTAAATGGCCTTATCAGCAGGTCAATGAACATTTTATAAGCATAAAAACATTATACAATAATATTTTTACACCATATAAAAACAGCGCATTAAAGGGAGTTTACCCAATAAAAAATTTAAAGAGAACTTTGTTTCTAATCCTAACTAAACTGGAAGAAACGGTTTAAAAGAAAAGTCATTCATGGAATTATTATACAGCAAATATAAATCTATTTTTTGACATATCCTAATTTTTGAATAAGTAAATTGGAAACTGGGGAACTTCGGAAACTGGGGAAGTCGGTTTGACGGAGACACATAATTATTTGTGTATCGGCGAAATGAGGTAATGTTCGACAAAAATAGGGTAAATGATTATAGGCGAGTTGTAAGGCGAATTCCTTTGTTAAAAGCGGATACTTGAGTATTCGGACACCTATTTTTCATAAAAACATTCGTCTTGCAACTATTCCCTATTTTAATCGAACACCTCCAAAAAAATAATAATTAGTATTTTATAAATTTGAATTTTAAAAGGAGACAAATTCTGATTACGCCCGATTAAAAGTCTCAACTACTTTGGCAAACATATCAAAAGATACAAGATAAAATGTTAAATTTGCAGTCGTTTTAAACATATCAAACACAAACACAGTAAAATGCCGAAGATACAAATGGTGGATTTGAAAGGGCAGTATAAAAAAATACAGTCCGAGATTAATGCGTCTATCAAAGAATGCCTAAAATCCACTTCATTTATTAATGGTCCGAAAGTACAGGAGTTTCAAGCGGGTTTGGAAACCTACTTGGGGGCAAAGCACGTCATACCCTGTGGCAATGGCACGGATGCACTTCAGGTGGCGATGATGGGTATGGGCTTGAAACCCGGCGATGAGGTCATTGTACCGGCATTTACTTATGTGGCTACGGTGGAAGTGGCTGCCCTCTTGGGGCTGAATCCGGTGATGGTGGATGTGGATAAAGATACCTTTAATATCACTGCCGAAATTATCGAACAGGCGATTAATGTACACACGCAGGCGATTGTGCCTGTACACCTTTTCGGGCAATGCACCAATATGGAACCACTCCTCAAAATTGCTGAAAAATATAACCTCAAAATCATAGAAGATAATGCTCAATCCATAGGTGCAGAATATACTTTTGATGATGGCAAACAGGTCAAATCCGGTACGATAGGTGATGTCGGGTGTATCTCTTTCTACCCCTCCAAAAACTTAGGTGCTTATGGCGACGGCGGTGCGATGTGTACCAATGACGACGACCTTGCCGACCAATTGCGCCGTATAGCGAATCATGGGCAATCCGAAAAATACATGCACAAATACATCGGGGTCAACTCCCGTTTGGATGCCATTCAAGCTGCCATCCTCAATGTCAAACTCCAGTATCTGGACGAATATACCGCCGCCCGACAAGCCGTAGCCGATTATTACGACAAAGCCTTTGAAGATGTTGACCATTTGCAGATTCCCGTCCGCATGGAGCAATCGACCCATGTTTTTCATCAATACACGCTCATTGTCAGTGATGGACACCGCGATGCCCTCAAAACTTTCCTTTACGAACATGGTGTTCCGAGCATGATTTATTATCCGCTGACGGTCAGCGACCAAGAGGCATTTCGCGGACGCGGACGCAAAGTCGGCGACCTGCCCACGTCCAAAGCCCTCTGTGAATCGGTACTTTCACTCCCCATTCATACCGAAATGACGGACAATCAACTCGATTATATCGCCGAAACCGTACACGCTTATTTTAAGGAAAATGCGTAAATGTTGAAATGCGATAATGTTTTTAATGCGATAATGCTGAAATGTGGTAATGCTACAATAGCGTAAATTTCATTATCGCATTACCACATTAAAGCATTTTTTATTCACACATTCAAAATTCACACATTCAAAATTCACACATTCAAAATTCACTCATTCAAAATTATCGCATTCCAACATTTCAGCATTATCGCATTAAAAACATTCACACATTCAAAATTCACTCATTCCAGTATGTATTTCCAACACGAAACGGCGGTCATAGATGAAGGTTGTACGATAGGTAAGGACAGCAAAATTTGGCATTTTTGTCATCTGATGTCTGCTTGTGTCATTGGTGAAGGGTGCAATCTGGGGCAAAATGTATTCATTGCTTCCGGCGTAGAATTGGGTAATAATGTGAAGGTGCAAAACAATGTTTCCATTTATGCGGGTGTGGTATGTGAGGATGATGTTTTTCTTGGACCTTCAATGGTTTTTACGAATGTCATCAACCCGCGTAGTGCCGTCAATCGCAGAGCTGAATACCAGCGTACTCACGTAGGGAAAGGCGCAACT
This sequence comes from uncultured Saprospiraceae bacterium, assembly GCA_938028705.1. GTDB lineage: Bacteria > Bacteroidota > Bacteroidia > Chitinophagales > Saprospiraceae > JAHDEO01. The sequence goes on from CALIZI010000462.1 coordinate 30,326, forward strand.
ATCGGTGCCAATGCGACCATTGTGTGCGGGAATAATATCGGAGAATATGCCTTCATAGGTGCAGGCGCAGTAGTAACGAATGATGTGCCGCCTTATGCCTTAGTGGTCGGTAATCCTGCGCGACAAATTGGTTGGATGAGTGAACATGGAGCGCGTTTGTATTTTGAAAATAATAAAGCGATATGTGAGGAAAGCGGGGAGGAATATATGCTGCAAGATGGGCGTGTAATTAAGAAAGTTACATAATTACGCCTTCCTGTTTTTTAAAAATAACACCAAAATCATCACTTCATTTCGACCTGTTATCGGGTCATTCATTTCATTTTAATGCTTCTGTACTGACGACTTCAGCCGTCAAGTGAACCGATTTTTCCGCGACGGCTGAAGTCGTCGGTACGGGGTACGCCAAAATTATTTTCAAGCATAACGTTATGTTTCGGCTGTTTGGGGAGTATTATAAGTGTAAACACGGTATTGCACCCTGTAACCCCCTAACCTGAAGAACTATGCAAAATCAATGCCCGCGAAGGTTTTTTTATTATACAGGCTTCTTTGATGTGCATGGATTTGTGCATGGTTCTCCTATTGACAGGGAGTGATATTAATTATTAACATTTTAATTAAAAAATTATGCACGTTATTATTAAACAGGTCAAACTATTCAGCTTATCGCTGCTACACTTATTAACCACAAATATGTATCACTCTTTAAGGAAATGTAACACTCTATTGCACAGCATTTTTCGGATAAAAAAAGAAAATATACTATTTTTTAGAAGGTCGATGCAACCAAATCCCGCAATCAGCGTCTATGTAGGTAGGTCTATCTCTATCTGTAAAGATGCTAATAGAATTTTTAACCTTAAAAAAGGTACACCACTCAATTTTCAATACTACTTACTACCCCGATCGTATCGGGCTTGCGCGAAGATTTATGTGAAATCTAAGGGCAGGACTTTTTTCGGTTATCAACGTCTGCAATAGCCAGACATTTTTCATCATCCTTAAACAAAAAACTATTTGGCATCACACCTAATTGGTCATCAATAATATCGGAACATTATGGTATCAAAATTAAATTTCATTAATATGTATTAGCCCTGTAACCCTATATTTTAGTTAGTAATGATTACCTTTTTATTGAAAAACCTTTTTTCGATGTTCAAATAGTAAACCGGTATGAAGAGATATTATGAAGCAATTTACGAATCGTATTTTAAAACAGTTTATGCGCTTGTTTACCGCTATTATCCCAAAGATGCGGATACTGTAACTGCCGAAGTATTTAAGCATAAAATTTTTAAAGCAGTAGAGGAAGGTTACTTCAAAAACTGCATGGTATATGTTGTCAATGAGACCACAAATTACTGTGCCATGAAATGTTTTGAAGCCATCTATTGTCGTTATTTTGAGACCGTTTATGGTATTGCCTATCGGCACCATCCTGATAATGTGGATGATGTGGTTGCTGAGATATTTGAGAAAAAAATATTGAAAGCAATATACAAAGGGCGGATTAAAGAAAACAAGGATTACACCGCTTATTACATTATCAGAATTGCCATAAATCAATGTCATTCAATTTACAGACGTAACAAATCCCGTCAATCGAAATTCGTTGACGAGCGGATGGATTTAGAAATTTCGGAAGCAGATACTTCTGCTTTAGAAACGCTGGATCCCTCTTCGCAAATTGATATAATGATTGATTTTTTTCGGGCTTTGGACTACCTTACAAAAAAGCAATATCTGGTTATGACGATGACTATTGAAGGATATACCGACGAAGAAATAGCAAAAGAGATGAATACAAGTGACAATGCAGTAAGAATGTTACGATCTCGGGCAAGACAGAAACTAAGAAAAATTTTACGTTAAAATTTGATGTTTTATTTTGATACAATAATTATGAAACCTGTAAACCGATTCCATTATGCAGAAAGACCACGTAGATTGTATATCAATAATGTCTTTTGTTCATTATTTAAATGACGAAAACAATGATAAGCGAAAAAATAATCAAATTCGTTGAAGGAGAACTTTCTATAATGGAAATTGAGGAATTGGAACAAGAATTTCTCAATAATCCTGAACTCCTTGAAGTTGCAGGAGGATTAATGCGAATAAAAAAAGATCTTCCGCCAACTAAAAAACTATACCAACACCTCGAACAGAAGAAAAAGCAAATCAGACAAAAGATTTGCACTACGCAGCAAGAAGAAGAAAACATAATACAAGATAATGTCCATGAACGCATCGAAGAATTAATAACTCAAATAAAACCTGTATCCCTGAAAAATACCCCAACAGAAATATCCACACACCAAGATGCAGACGATAGACAACAAGTAGAAGAACTCCTCCAGACCATGCAGTAATGCAATTAAATCAGAACACAGCGGACAACTTGTTGTCCGCTGTATTTTTTTGTCCTGATTTGCCGTATCTTAGCCCCATGAATCCAGCTAATCTATACCAAGAAAGAATCCAACAATTCGGTGAACAAGCCGCACGTCTCAAAGCCAAATACGACCGTCTCGCCCTTGTGCGTTTACTCGTTTTTGTGGCGGGTGTGGCGGTATTTTTTCTCCTCTTTTCTCTGGGAATGTGGTATGCCTGGGGCTTTGCTTTGCTTTTTTTGGTGGCTTTTTCGAGGTTTGTAATGTGGCATTTCGGAATACAGCGAAAGTCTGAATATTTTAATCGTTTGAAAGAAATTAATGAAAATGAATTAAAATATCTGTCAGGCGATATTTCGGAATTTGAATCGGGAGAGGAGTTCGTGGATGCCGACCATCCTTACACCGTAGATTTAGATATTTTCGGCGAATATTCTATTTTTCAATATGTCAATCGCACCGTCACGTCTATCGGCAAACAGACCCTCGCCGACTACCTCAGCCAAGCCGCCAATCGGGAGGAGATACTCGCACGTCAGGCGGCAGTACGCGAACTATCCACCAAATTAGACTGGCGACAACACCTCCAAGCCAAAGGCGCAGATGCTAATGAAAACCCGACCTACGTAGCCCGACTTATGGATTGGATGAACGACGAACCTATTGTTTTAGGTAATAAAAAACTCATCACTGCGCTGTACATTGTGCCGATTATTATGCTGATTGCTTTGTTTATTCCGGCGGCTATTATCCCTTGGAAATACAAATGGATTTTCTTACTTATTCCCGGCTATTTCTTGCGCCAAACGATGGAACAAGTCGGACATGCTCATGAAAAAACAGCCAAATCACAAGACCTGATTGCCAATTATGCGACCTTGATTCAACATATTGAGAATGAGGATTTTGAGCGTGAAAAATTGCTTAATTTAAAGGATTTATTAGCATCAGAAAATCAATTGGTTTCCAATCATTTAAAAAAACTATCCTACATCATCGGTCAGTTGAATGTACGGTATAATGCCTTTGCTTTGGTCTTGGAATTGGGTGGTTTGTGGAGTTTGCAATACATGTATAAATTGGAAAAATGGAAAGCCGCACAACAAGGTAATCTTGAAAAATGGTTTATTGCTTTGCGCCAATTTGATGCCTTGTCGAGTCTCGGTGCATTATACCATAATAATCCCGATTGGGTATTTCCCGAAATTGTAGATGAAGGCGCGACGGTCTTTGAAGGCGAAGTCGTTGGGCATCCGTTGATACACGCTGATACCCGCGTCTGCAACGACCTACATATTCCACATCGCGGACATATCAAACTCATTACAGGCTCCAATATGGCGGGCAAAAGCACCTTTTTGCGGAGTACAGCATTGGCGATTGTATTTGCGATGACAGGTGCGCCCGTATGTGCGCGACGCTTCCGCGTACCCCTCACGCAGGTCTATACGAGTATGCGAACAAAGGATGCGCTGCACGAAAGTACCTCCTCGTTTTATGCCGAATTGAAGCGATTGCAGTTCATCATCAATGCAGTCGAAAACGGCGATAATATCTTTTTCTTATTGGATGAAATCCTAAAAGGTACGAACTCCACAGACAGGCATACGGGTTCAAAGGCACTTGTCCTTCAATTGGTAAGGCACAAAGGTTCGGGGCTTATCGCTACGCATGATTTGGAGTTGGGTGGATTGGCAGCGCAATATCCCGATGACCTCGAAAACCTGTGTTTTGAAGTAGATGTAGAAGGCGATAAACTGGATTTTGATTATAAAATAAAACCCGGCATTAGTCAGAGTATGAATGCTACGATATTGATGCGTAGGATGGGGATTGAGGTGTAAGTTGAAGTTCAAAATTCAAATTCAAATACACATTTTAATAAAAATAATTATAAAAATAAGTGAATAAATTGCTAAAAATTGATTTGGTGCTTGATTTTTCGGTTTTTAAATTGTAAATTTGTGAAAAATACACAAATATTGAATTATGATAATCGAATTTAGTCTCGGCAATTTCAAATCATTCAAAGACCTGCAATCCTTGAGTTTGATAGAAAATCCAATCAAACCACGTTACAAATGGTTGGAAGTCAACAGCTTTAAAGGCAATGATGAATATAGATTATTAAAATCAAAAGCCATTTACGGATCCAATGCAAGCGGGAAAAGTAATCTGATAAAAGGCTTGGTGGCATTTATCAATATCATTACTTCTTCTTTGAAGGACAATAAAGCATTAGATTATATTGAACCTTATATGTTATTGCAAGAAAAAGAGCATGAACCTACTTTTTTTCAATTGATATTCATTGTAGAAGGAATAAAATATCGTTATGGTTTTGAAGCTACTAATGAGAGAGTACACAGTGAGTGGCTATTTGGGAAACCCGGAGAAAAAGAAGTACATTTTTTTATTAGAGAAGATAAAGATATAAAAATTAACAGTTCAAAATTTGCAGAAGGTGACAGGCTCAAATCATTGAAAAATGAGGATAACGAAATTGTACGTGAGAATGCACTTTTTTTATCCGTTGTGGCTGCATTGAATGGAAAGGTAGCTAAAATGGTTGTTGAAGCATTATCACAAATCACAATAATTAGTGGCGTTTCTGATTTATTTATGAAAAAAATTGCCTACGAAATGCTTGAAGATGAGAAGCATAAAAACAGGGTAGTCCGTTTTTTAAATGAAGCAGGTATTGACATTAAAGATATTTTTGTAGAGGAAAATGAAATTGATAAATCAACAAATGTGCCGGGAATAGTCAAAGAAATATCCCGTCAAAATATTCCTCAAAAAACTATTTACGCCATAAGAACGCAGTATGACGAGGCGGGAAATGCGGTTGATATTGCTTGGGATTTTGAAAAGGGAGAATCTGATGGCACGAATAAAATGTTGCAACTTAGCCCGTTTATTTTGAGTGCAATTGAAGATGGGCGTACCTTGATTATAGATGAATTTGAGGCACGATTACACACTAATCTGGCAAAAAGTATTGTCAAGCTATTTAATAGAAAAGAAACCAATCCTCATAATGCACAGTTTGTTTTTTCCACACACGATACTAATTTATTATCGCCGGTTCTGACACGACGTGACCAAATATTATTTATTAGAAAAGACAAAAAAGAAGGATCAAGAGCATACAATCTTTCCGATATAAAAGGTGTAAGAAACGATGAAAATTATGAAAAAAATTATCTTACCGGTAAGTATAGTGCTGTACCTAAAATTGGTAGCTTGGATTTGGCTTTAATAGATTAGTAATGGCAAGAAAAATAAAAAAAACAGACAGAAAAAAAGCTTGGGCAAGTAATAGAAATGGAGGTAAGTTCAAAGACGAGGGAAAATATAACAAAACCTATCTCATTGTGTGCGAAGGGCAAACGGAAGAACTCTACTTCAAATCTTTTGAACGAGACGGTATCGAAATTGAGAGTTTCGCTATGGGCTGCACAAAACTCGAATTGGTAGAATGCACCATTGATTTGATGGCAGTAGAAACCTACGACGAAGTATGGGCGGTATTTGATATGGATTTTGATAATGGCGGTGATGCAGCACAACATTCTAAGTTTGATAATGCGATACATAAAGCGATTAAAAACGACATCAGGGTGGCTTATTCCAATGATGCTTTTGAGTTGTGGTTTTATCTGCATTATCAATATACCGAACAGCAGAACCTGCGCTTTTTTTATTACAAACAACTCAGCAAACTCTGGAATATCAACTACGAAAAAGACGGTAAATCAAGGGCTTTTGCATCAAAAATATTTCACCTGCTCCACGAAGATGAGAGGGCAGATATAGAAACCGCTACGGAACGTGCCGACAAATTGTATGAGAAAATGAATACCCGAGCTTATCATCATCAAAATCCTGTTACAAGGGTGTCAGTGTTGGTCGGGAAATTGAGGGATTGATTGGAACAAGAAAATCCTGTACACCAAGAGATATATTCGACTGTCCACATATTTAGCAAGTGAGTGAAAAACAAATATAAGTACCTGACAACTATAAAGCACTGACTTCGTATCGGTTAATTTGGAATGCTGCAAAGGGTATCTTGCGAGGAAGTCAGGCAAAAGCATTTTTTAAAATAAAAAAAAGACCTCGTTATACGATTAGACTTTAGACAAAATGGGAATTAGGAAATTGGGAAACTCGGTTTACAGCCATAACTTATTGATAATCAATTAAATAAAACATATAATTAATTATTTTTTGTAAAAATCTAAAAAAGTTCCGATAGTTATCGGGATTACCTAATTCCCCAATTTCCTTTGTCCTAATATACGATTAATCTTGAATCAAACATAACCTGCCGCCTGCAAATTAAACAACTCTGCGTATTGCCCGTCTTGGGCGAGGAGTTCTTGGTGAGAGCCGAGTTCTTTCATGCGTCCGTTGTCCAAAAACAAAATACGGTCTGCCATACGCACCGTAGAAAAGCGGTGCGAAATCAGTACTGCCGTCTTACCTTCAATCAGTTCTGCAAAACGCACAAAGACCTCGTGTTCGGCACGGGCATCAAGGGCGGCTGTGGGTTCATCGAGTATAAGGAGTTGGGCATCGCGCATGTAGGCACGGGCGAGCGCAACTTTTTGCCATTGTCCGCCGGAGAGTTCCATGCCGCCTGCAAAGCGTTTGCCGAGCATCTGTTCGTATTGTTCGGGGAGTTCTTCGACGACAGGCGCGGCAAGGCTTTTTTGAGCAGCATCTTCGATAAACGGTAGTTCATCCACATAATCTATCTGACCAACGGCGATGTTTTCGAGTGCCTTCATTTGGAAGCGTACATAGTCCTGAAAGATGACACCAATGGCAGCGCGAAGTTGTTTTAAATCATATTCGCGTAAATCAACACCGTCCATCAGAATACGTCCTTCGGTGGGTTCGTAGAGCCGTGCAAGCAGCTTGACGAGGGTGGTTTTTCCTGCGCCGTTTTCTCCAACGAGTGCCATTTTTTCTCCGGCTTTGAGCTGAAACGAAACGCCGCGCAATGCCCAACGCTCACTGCCCGGATATTTGAAACCTACATTTTCAAAGGTAAAACCATGCTGTACCGTAGCGGGAACGGGAACAGGACGTGTGGGGGATTTGATGCCGGGTTCTATGGCAAAAAAGTCGAATAAATCTTGGAGGTACATTGCGCCGTCGGCGATTTGTGTAAAGCGTTTCATCATGGCTTGCAGCATCCCACGCATCCGGTTGAATGAACCTGCCAAAAAGGTGAGTGTACCCACCGTAATTGCTCCGGCTACGGTCTGTATAACAATGAATACGTAAGCTCCATAATACGCTGCACTTCCTACTGTCGAAAATATTGCGCCCCACGCTGACCGCTTGATTGCCAGTCGTTTATTGGCATCATAATACTTATCTGCAACGGTTCTGAAACGCTCGGCGATGAAGTCTGCAAGTCCGAAAGTTTTGATTTCTTTGGCGGTTTCGTCGCTTGCACCGATGTAGCGGAGGTAGTCGAGTTCGCGGCGTTGGGGAGTCCAGTTTCGGGTGAGGGAGTAGCTTCTTTGGTTGAAGTGGCTTTCGCCTAAAAAGGAGGGAATAACCGCAAAAATCAATAAAATAATCAGCCAGGGATTGAAGGCAATCAGACCAATAGAGAGGAAAATAATAGTAATCAAATCCTGAAATTGAGCCATGACCTGGGACATCAAAATGGTGCGCCCAACGGTTTGTCGTCGCGCCCGTTCGAGTTTGTCGTAAAAGTCTGCATCCTCGAATTGGTACAAATCCATCGTGGCGGCATGTTGGATGAGTTGGACAGAGATGTGATTGGAAAATAAATCGCCCAACAGACTATCAAACAAGGTAATCCCGCGATTGATAATATCAGATAGCACTGCCAAGCCCAATTCAATACCGACCATAAGCCATAGATAATTCATGCTACCGCCTTCGCCATTGGGCATGAGCGCAATGACCTCGTCTATGATTTCTTTGCCTACGTACAACATCGCCAATGGAATTGCTCCTTTGATAACGCGGAGTACAATATTGGTGACGGTCATTCCACGATGGGTTTCCCATACCATTCGCAGAAAGCGCGGGAGATTTCGCAGGGCTTTGAATTGGTCTTTGATGCCCGGCTTTTCTTTGTTTGTCATTCGTCGTCTTCTGCTCATATTTTGTGATTAGTGATTTGTAACTCGTTGATTTTTTTTAATATAATTAAATTTATTATTAATAATTTTTTCACTAAAATAAGTATATTTTTTATTATTTTAAAATAAATTAAATTTATAAATTATATATTTTTAATATAATATCTGACATTCACGAGTTGTCCTTTGTAATTTTAATAATTAAAAAAAAGGTAATTACTTTGCTTTGTGAAAGAAGCAGTAATTACAAAATTAGGAATAATTCCGATAGCACAACATTTTATTGATGAATTAGGGATAGT